>DASYTP010000319.1:0-6294 GCA_036002145.1 Bacteroidota bacterium
ATCCGCCTGGTCGAAGCTTGCAAACTTCTTCACCATTGATGGGCCTGGCATAATAGCCAGTCTTGCCGGTCGCCGGGCGACTGATTGCTTTGCCCTTCAGCTCTTGTTCGGCGAGGGAGAACTTGTAGTCTGCGTAGCGCAAGAATATCTTCCGAGCACGGGAACCGAATATTCGGATGGCTTGAGCTTTGAGTTGGCACGCAGCTCATCCGCTGCGGACCAGAGTTTCTTCCGGGAATTGCGACGCACTTCTCGATATGTATGTGATCAGGTCCAAATGCATCAGTATTACTGTTGACAGAAAGTGCGTCGCAAGTCTCACCCCTCTCTGCTCTCCGCTCTCCGCTTCCCTCCCTTTGCTGATTCCACAAAAATTTCGTACATTGCACTCGCGTAATTTTCAAATTATTCCTGACCCTGTTCCATTATGGAGTTGAGTTATGCCTAACACGAGTGTGACCACGACGACGGAAAAAAAAGAAAAGGCGAACACACCGATGAACGGTAAGAACACGTTATCCCTCACCGACAACCGCACCGGGAAACAATATGAAATTCCCATCGAACACGACACGATCCGGGCCGTAGATCTGCGGCAAATCAAGGTCAAAGACGACGATTTCGGACTCATGACCTATGATCCCGCCTTCATGAACACGGCCGCATGCAAGAGCCGGATCACGTATATCGACGGCGATAAGGGCATTTTGAGGTATCGCGGTTATCCCATCGAGCAGCTTGCCGAGAAGAGCAACTTTCTCGAAACGGCATACCTGATCCTTTACGGCGAGCTTCCTACGAAAGCGCAATTCGAAGAGTGGGTAAATAACATTATGACGCACACGCTCATCCATGAGAACGTCAAGAAGTTCGTCGATGGTTTCCATTACGACGCACACCCGATGGGCATGTTGATCAGCTCCGTCGCCGCCCTCTCGACGTTTTATACCGACGCAAAAAATATTCTCGACCCGAATTCACGCAAGGTGCAAATTTACCGGCTTGTCGGCAAGATGCCCACGCTCGCCGCCTTTGCATTCCGGCACAGCGTCGGCAGGCCCTATGTTTACCCCGATAATGAGATGAGCTACGCGGGCAATTTCCTGAGCATGCTCTTCAAGATGACCGAGCTGAGGTATATGATCAACCCGATCCTCGAGCATGCGCTCGACGTGCTCTTCATTCTGCACGCCGATCACGAGCAGAATTGCAGCACGAGCGCAATGCGAAACGTGGGCAGCTCACATGTCGACCCGTATTCCTCGACGGCCGCCGCCGCCGCCGCCCTGTACGGCCCTCTCCACGGTGGAGCAAATGAGGCTGTCCTTGTCATGCTCGACGAGATCGGTTCGAAGAACAACGTTCCCTCTTTCATCAAGAGCGCAAAGGAAGGGAAGGGACGGCTCATGGGTTTCGGCCACCGTGTGTACAAGAACTACGACCCTCGAGCAAAAGTCATCAAGAAACTCGCCGATGAAGTGTTTGAAGTTACCGGCAGGAATCCGAAACTCGACATCGCGCTCGAGCTTGAACGCATCGCACTCGAAGACGAATACTTCGTCAAGCGCAAGCTGTATCCGAACGTGGATTTCTACTCCGGGCTGATCTATCAGGCGATGGGGTTCCCGGTGGAGATGTTCCCCGTGTTGTTCGCCATCGGGCGCACACCCGGATGGGTGGCACAGTGGGAAGAGATGCTCCTCGACGCGGAACAGAAAATCGCCCGCCCCCGCCAGGTGTATCTCGGACACGACTTCCGTGACTATGTCATGATGGGCAAGCGCTCGGAAAAATAACCTCCCCCGACACCACACTTTATCGTGAGAGTATTCAGGTGCATCAGGCGTAATACGAACGAGAGAACGTCTTGAGCGAAACTCTCATCCTGATTCTCTTTAATGTTTTCATCGTCGCCATGCTCATGCTGGATCTCGGTATCGTCCAGCGGCGGGCGCATTTTCCCGGAATGAAGGAGGCGATCGGATGGTCGGCGCTCTGGATTACACTCGCGCTTGCGTTCGATGTATTCCTTTGGATTGAGCTCGGCCAGGTCAAGGCGCTGGAATTCCTCACCGGGTACCTGGTCGAACAGGCCCTTTCGGTGGATAATGTTTTCGTTTTTATCCTCATCCTTACGTATTTCGCAGTTCCGCACGAGGTGCAGCACCGGGTGCTCTTCTGGGGGGTCTTAAGCGCAATCATCTTCCGGGCAATTTTTATCGTTCTCGGCGCCGCGCTCGTGGCAAAATTCCACTGGATCCTGTATATTCTCGGGGGGTTTCTTGTGCTCACTGCGATCAAGCTTGCCATCCAGAAAGAGACCAAGGTTCGTCCCGAACGAAATCCCTTCGTCAATTTTGCCAGAAAAATCTTTCCAATGACAAAGACGTATGAAGGCGGGAGATTCTTCGTCCGGCACGACGGGAAAACCCTGATGACGCCGCTCTTTCTCGTGCTGGTGATGATCGAGACCACCGATATTGCCTTCGCAACCGATTCCATTCCCGCGATCTTCGCCATCACCCAGGATACCATTATCATCTACACTTCAAATATTTTCGCGGTACTGGGGCTTCGCTCGCTCTATTTTGTCGTCGCGGGATTCATGCAGGAATTCCGCTACTTGAAATACGGATTGTCTGTGGTTCTCGCCTTTATCGGCGTCAAGATGCTCATTGAGGTCTGGGTCGATATTCACATTCTGCTCTCCCTCATCATCATTTTCGGCATTATCACGATATCTGTCATCTCATCGATTGTGGCGGATAAAAAAACTGCGCGTAAAGGTAATGCGCGCACTGAAGCGTCATAAGGAGGATTAAAATGCGATTCGTCACTCAGGGGATCGGGATAGAGTACGAAACAGAAGGACCTCGCACGGGCGTGCCGGTGATGTTCATTCATGGGTTCCCCTTCAGCAAGAAGATGTGGAAGCCGCAGGTCGACGTGCTGAAGGGACACTATCACGTCGTAACCTATGATGTCCGGGGTCACGGGACGAGCGACGCAGGAGACGGACAGTATACTGTCGAGCTGTTTGTCGACGATTTCATTGCATTGCTCGATCATCTTAAGCTGTCGAGAGTGGTCGCAGTCGGGCTTTCGATGGGAGGTTACATCGCGCTTCGTGCTGCCGAGCGGCATCCCGACCGTATCCGCGCGCTGGTTTTATGCGACACGCGCAGCGAGGCGGACGGCAACGAAGGGAAGATCAAACGCGCAAACCAGGCGAAGTCGGTGAAGAATGACGGAATGAAGAAATTTGCAGAACCCTTCCTCAAAGCTGTTTTCTATGAGGAGACATTTCAAACGAGCCGGGAGACTGTCGAGATGATCCGGAATATCGTCGAAGCATCCTCTCCCCTCGCGGTTGCCGGCACACTGATCGCACTTGCCGCACGAACCGATACAACACCATCGCTGTACACGGTCAACGTTCCGGTGTTGATCCTGGTCGGTCAACATGATTCGCTCACTCCCCCCTCCGCGTCGCATGCTATGAAGGAGAAGATCCCTGGTGCGGAGATCCATACCATTCCACGGGCCGGACATCTGAGCAACCTTGAAAACAGCGAAGAATTCAATTCACATCTCATCCATTTCTTAGACAAGCTCAAGTGACGTTCGGAGACGATGTTCCCTCTAACCGCATCTGCTGACGCATGACGGGGTCACTGAAGCGCTCGATGGGCCAGTGGGATTTGATTGCGTTGACCGTGAACGCGGTCATCGCCAGCGCAATCTACGTAATACCTGGAACGATCGCGGGGCTCGTGGGGCCGTGGAGCCCGTATGTCCATGTCGCGTGCGTGCTGGTGACCCTGACGTTCGTGCTCTCATTTGCAGAAGTTTCGAGCCGCTTTGAGACAGCCGGTGGACCGTATTTGTACGCTCACGAAGCATTCGGCCCGTTCGTCGGATTTGAGATCGGCTGGATCGCCTATCTCACCCGGCTGGCGGCGGTCGCGGCAAACTACAACCTCTTTATCATATACCTCGGCTACTTCTTCCCCAACGTCGCGACAGGAGGCATCAAGGCGGGAATCCTGTTCGCGGTCATTCTCTTTCTCACGATCATCAACATCCGCGGAGTTAAGTACGGCGCATGGACCGTCGACCTCATCACGATCGTAAAACTGGCGCCCCTCCTCGTATTGATCGTTGCGGGCTTCTTTTTCATCGAGCCGAAGAACCTCTCCGTCGGGACGCTCCCGCCCTTAGAGAGCGTCGTGCGGTCGATCTTTCTTCTTTCATTTGCGTACGGTGGATTTGAAATCGTGACGATTCCGTCAGCCGAGTCGGTCAATCCGCGCAAGCACGTGCCAAAGGCGCTTGTCTCCGCGTTGTTCATTGCGCTTGGATTCTACTTTTGTATTCAGCTCGTCGGCGTCGGCGTACTACCGTCATTTTCCGGGGCTGAGCGTCCGATCGCAGCACTCGCATCGTCGATGTTCGGGACTTACGGCGGAGGTCTTGTCGCGTTCGGCGCGCTCGTCTCGACGTTCGGCTATTTCAGCGGCTCAATCCTGAGCGTCCCGCGTCTGACCTTCGCACTTGGTGAAAAGCACCAGCTTCCAAAAGTATTTTGTGCGGTGCATCCCAAGTACAGCACGCCGTACGTCTCCATCGTCGTGTATTCCACCCTCGCGTTCCTGCTCGCCATATTCTCAAATTTCATCACCCTTGCCGCTATCAGCGTTGTCTCGCGATTGATCTACTATATCACAACCTGCGGTGCGGCACTCAAATTTCGGAGAGCGTCTCGCGCACCGTTCACGCCTGCGCTCGGTGCTGTAATACCGGTCGCAGGAATATGTTTTGCCGTCACGCTTCTCTTCTACACGAAACTGAAAGCGGAGGAGGTATACTTTCCTGTCGGCGGCATCGTAACGGGAACAGCACTCTATTACCTCGGAAGGTTAAAGCATGACAATCCCATCAAACCAGAGTAATCGAACGATTCTCCTCCTTTCGGCAACTGCAGGTGCGGGTCACTTCCGCGCCGCCGAGGCGCTGGCGGAAACGGCACAAGCTCTCAACCTTCCCGTGACCGTCCGACACGAGGACATCCTCAATTACACGTTTGGATTCTTCAAGAATTTCTATAGCAAAATCCAATTTGCGATAACCGACACGTCTCCCGAGCTCTGGGGATACCTGTACAGGAAAACAGAGTTCGAAGGCTACGGGAAGAATAAATCGCCGCTGGCGAGATTATTCGGCAACTTTAATTATAGAAGGTACCACAAACTGCTCGGGGCGGTGCGTCCTGATGCAATGGTCTGCACGCATTTCCTTCCCTATACGGCAATCGAAAATGAATTGCAGAAATCGGATTGGCGCATTCCTGTGTTCAGCGTAACCACGGATTACGAGCTGCATTCCCTGTGGCTCAGTCCCTCCGTGAAACGCTACTACGTGGCATCGGACCAGGGCGCGTGGACCCTCCGTGGCCACGGTATCTCGACGGAACGGATCGTCGTTACCGGGATTCCCGTTCTTCCTCAGTTCACAGAAAAAGGGGAACAACAAGCTGCGCGCAAGGAACTTGGGCTTGGCACGGACGTCTTCACTATTCTCATTCTCTCGGGAGGATATGGAGTTGGTGTGGTCAATGAGCTGACGCTGTCCGTGGAGGACTTTCTTTCCACCCTGGCACCGAGGCGGTTCCAGCTCCTCGTCTCCTCGGCGCGCAACGCCGCGTTACACCGCAAGCTCGAACAGTTGCCTCATCCGCCGAACGTCGATATGAAAGTTTTTCAGTTTGTTCCGTATGTCGGCAAGCTGATGGATGCTGCAGACGTGCTGATTTCGAAAGCGGGGGGACTGACGGTCACGGAGGCAATGGTCAAGCATCTCCCGCTCATCATCTTCGATCCCACGCCGGGTCAGGAAAACCGCAACGCGATCTACCTTATGGAGAGGGGAGCGGCAGTGAGCGCAACCAGCTTCACCAACCTGAACTTCAAGCTGGGTCAGACGATCGAAAATCCTGCGTTGCTCAAACGCATGAAAGCAAACGCACAACAGATTGCAAGGCCGGATGCGGCTAAGGACATACTGGAGGACATCCTGAGGCAACTGGGGTAGGACAGGAATCCTTTCCTGTCCTGTCCCGCCGCCCACCCGGCTCTGGGCTGGCCGGCCTAGTGGACTGGCCGGCCTGGTGGACTGGCCGGCCTGGTGGACATGGCCGGCCTGGTGGACTGGCCGGCCTGGTGGACATGGCCGGCCTGGTGGACTGGCCGGCCTGGTGGACATGGCCGGCTTGGTGGACATGGCCGGCTTGGTGGA
>DASYTP010000320.1:0-2231 GCA_036002145.1 Bacteroidota bacterium
GCCGGAGGACCCGAAACCGGACTGGTCAGGATCGAACGTCTTGAGAACCCTGCCCGGCTTTCCTCAACGGCTTCATCAAGCCGTCGAACAGAGAGAGATCGACCGGACAGTCTGAGATTTACCAGATTCACGGTCCGAAGAGAGGGTTATCCTTTCGAAACCTATCAGATAAATTCTATCGTCGAAGACCGATCCGGCATGATCTGGGTCGGCACAGAGGTGGGACTTGTCCGGTTCGATCCTCGCAGCCGCACATATGCCCGGTACGAACATGATCCGAAGGACTCAACCAGCATCAGCGATAACAGTGTCTGGTCGATCTGTATGGATACGTCCGCGAGCACCGATGTTCTTTGGATCGGAACGAGCCACGGCCTTAATCGCCTCAATCCAATGACCGGAAAGTTTCAGCGCTATTTCGAGCAGGATGGTTTTCCGAGTGCGTTCGTTTATGGAATCCTGCGCGACGATGCAGGACGGCTCTGGCTCGGCACAAATCACGGATTGACACGGTTTGACGATCGAAAGCCTGATGGGAAGAAATTCAAGAATTACGATGTATCGGATGGTCTCCCCGGGAATGAATTCAATCGCAAGGCGTTTTGTCGCTTGCGCAACGGAGAGTTCCTTTTCGGAGGTACGCGGGGGGTTACCCGATTTGACCCCCGGCAAATGCGGGACAATCCCTACGTTCCACCCGTGGTTCTGACCGCGTTCAGGAAGTTCGGAAACAAGGTGAGCTTCGATCGCGATATCGCAGACGTCGCATCGATAGAATTGAAGTACGCCGAGGATGTCATCTCCTTCGAGTTCGCTGCGCTGAACTACACGAATGCCGCGAAAAATCAATATGCCTACATGATGGCAGGTTTCGACAAGGACTGGATCCAGGCGGGATCACGGAGGTATGCAAGCTATACGCACCTTGATGCTGGCGAGTATGTCTTTCGCGTGAAGGCATCGAATAACGACGGGATATGGAACGACAAAGGACTCTCCGTTAATGTTAGTATCCTTCCGCCGTTCTGGGCAACGTGGTGGTTCAGGCTCATTTCCCTGGCAGGTGTTCTTGCAGGTGTGTTCACGTTTTACCGGAGACGGGTACAGGGACTGGAAAAAGAGAGACAGACCCAGCAGGAGTTCTCCCGGCGGCTCATAGAATCCCAGGAGAGCGAACGTAAACGGGTTGCCGGAGAGCTGCACGATGGGCTGGGCCAATATTTTCTTGTCATCCTCAGTCGCGCGAAAATGATGCTGCGGAACAGGCTGCCGGAATCAATGACCCCCGATGTATCGGAGATCCTCACGGCTGCCACACAGGGGATCGAGGACGTGAGAAACGTAGCGTACAATCTCACTCCCTATCATCTCGAGCAAGTCGGGTTGGAACCTTCACTTGAGGCGATGATGAAACGCGCCCTTCAACCTTCCAACATCCGCTGGACATTTAGCACCGATGCCGCCGAGGAGGCTTTCCCGCAGGACACCCATATCCATATCTACCGCATCGTTCAGGAATGTGTTAACAATGTGATAAAACACGCCGGCGCAAGCCATGTCGATGTGCGTCTTACGACAGACCAGGGTGCGGCAACCATTAGCGTCAGAGACGACGGCAAAGGATTTGATCAAAAAGGAATCTCCGAAGGGAATCGGTCGACGGAAGGATTTGGGCTGAGAGGGATAGCCGGCCGCGTCAAGCTGCTCAAGGGAACTCTGCGAGTGGATTCAGGCCACGGCAAAGGGACGACAGTGACTGTGACGATACCCGGACGCGTGTCGTACGAAGCGCCGCCGAAGGAAAGAGTCTAAAGTGAAGAAAACGAAGCCCACGGCGATCATCATCGCGGAGGACCATCCGCTCTACCGGAAGGCACTCTGTGATCTGGTAAGAGGGAATCCCGATTTTGACGTGGTTGCGGAAACCGGCGACGGACGCATGGTGGAAGCGCTCGTCGAGCAGTTCAAGCCCGGGATTCTTCTCCTCGATCTCAATCTCCCTGGCATGTCCGGCCTTGAAATCGCTCAACATCTCCGCGACCGCCACCCGGAGGTGAAAATCGTCGTCCTCACGATGAACAACGACGAAGCGGTCTTCAATAGCGTGATCGATGCGGGCGTCAGCGGTTACGTGCTGAAGGAATCTGCAGTGGATATCATACTTGAATGTATGAGGGCCGTCGTCGGAGGAGATCATTATATCAGTCCATCGCTCGCCCATCATCTCGTCG
>DASYTP010000321.1:0-7908 GCA_036002145.1 Bacteroidota bacterium
AGCTGACGCGCTCAAGCACGGAGATTTCTTTGAGCGGGTCACCGTTCACTGCAATGATATCGGCAAGCGCTCCCGGAGAAAGTTCGCCAAGTTTGCCTTTCATACCAAGGAGCTCAGCCGCGACAGAGGTGGCAGATTTCACGGCTTGAGCTGGCGACATGCCCGCATTCACCATGCGGGTGAGCTCAACAGCCTGATTGATTTCCCATGCGAACCCTCCCACGTCGGTGCCGAAGGCGATCTTCACGCCCCTGGCGATGCCCTTGGCAAATGCTTCCCGTTGACGCGTGATCATCTGCTTAAAGATCGGCCTCCCTTCGGCTGCGCGACCCTCGGCAACATACTCGGTGACGAATAACGTGGGACACCAGTACACCCCATTCTGCCTTGCAAGGGCGAGCGACTCATTATCGAAACCGTGTCCGTGCTCGATCGTGTTGACTCCCGCGCGGAGTGCATTCTCAATTCCTTCCTTCCCGATCGCGTGTGCGGCGACATTGCGGTGCAGCTTATGCGCTTCATCGCAGATTGCCTTCAGTTCCTCATACGTGAATGTGAGAATGCTGTGAATTTTTCCATCTTCCGCGATGTAATAGCTTCGATCTGCATACACCTTGATCCAATCTGCACCAAATTCAATCTGCTCGCGGACGGCTCGGCGGCAATTATCTGCGCCGTCCACGACCTGTACGCCTTTCGGCATGTGCAGCTCCCAGGAATAGCCCAACAATGGATACGCACCCGTCACATCGAGCGCGCGCGTCGATACAAACATGCGCGGGCCATCCAGAACCCCGTTATTAATAGCTTTCTTGATATCGACGTCGGCATACATAGCCCCTTCGGTTTCCACATCTCGAATCGTCGTGAATCCGTTTTGAAGCGCAACTCGTGCGGCAACGGACCCGCGGAGTGTCCTGTACGGAATGGATTCTTTGAGAAGCTGATCGTCATAGTCCCGGCTCGTGATATCGCCCTGGAGAAGTACGTGGGTATGACAGTCGATGAGTCCCGGAAGAACCGTCATCCCGCCAAGATCGACGACTTCCGCATCAGGCGGGATCGACGCCGCGCCGACCTCTTTAATAGTGTTCCCTTCGACAATAAGAGTGACATTCTTCCTCACCTTTTCTCCCGTCCCATCGATCAACCGACCGCATTTTATCGCAGTCACTTTTGCCACGGGTGTTTGCCCGTAAGTCGACAGTGTCACAGTCAACACGAATGCACAAATCATCCATTTACACATGAAAAGATCCTTCCAGAATTGGCGAAACATGACAACATTCCCCATCATCTCAATGAGGAAACTTGCACTTTTTGACCAAAGCTTTGGCGAGCAAGGACAGATATTGTTCACGGGGAATCTGCACAGCACCTAATCGCTCAAGATGGGGTGTAAGAAACTGGGTATCAAGTAGTTCGAACCCCTGTTCGCGCAACCGATCCACCAAAAAGACAAGGGCAACCTTCGAAGCATCCCGCCGAACGCTGAACATCGACTCCCCGAAAAATGCCCCGCCGAACGCAACACCGTACAATCCGCCGACGAGCTCGTCGGCCCACCATGTCTCAACACTGTGAGCGTAGCCGCACTTGTGAAGTTGAATATAACTCTTGACAATTTCCTCCGATATCCAGGTGTCGTTTCGTCCGCCACAGGCGCGCATGACCGCTTCAAAGGAAGTGTTTACGCGCATACCGGAGCGATACTTCCGGATACTCTGGCGTAAACTCCGGGAAACTTTGAGGGCATCCAGCTGGATAATCGCGCGAGGATCGGGAGAGTACCAATGCAGAGAACCGCCGCGCGAGTCGGCCATGGGAAAATACCCGGCAGCATACGCGGCAAGCAGGAGGTCGGTCTCGATGATGCCCGTGTTCCGGTCTCTCTTCGCAGTGCTCAGTGGTCAATCCCCCATGCATGTTCCGACGGCCCGGGCCGCCAGGATGAGCTGCGAGTCGGGGGGAACGAGACGCTGGCGCTTGATGGCATCTTCAAGACTCACGATCGCGACATCCCGACCACGCAAGCTGACCATGGTGCCGAACTTTCCCTCCATCGCCGCCTGCAACGACATCGACCCGAATCTCGTGGCCAGGATCCTGTCGAAAGCTGTCGGGCTGCCGCCGCGTTGCACGTGTCCGAGCACGGTGACGCGCGTCTCCACCCGGGTCTCCCCGTAGATGCGGTTTGCCACGAGATCGCCTATGCCCCCAAGCCGAACGGGATCCGTCCGTTTAAGATCCATTTCCCGGACTACGGCTTCCTTTCCCTCAGCCTTCGCCCCCTCAGCGACGCAAACGATGCTAAATCGCGCCCCACGGCTTCTTTCCCGGATGGCATTGAAAACCGAATCCCACTTGAACGGGATCTCCGGTATGAGAATGATATCCGCGCCGCCGGCGACCCCTGCGCCGAGCGCAATCCATCCTGCGTATCGGCCCATCACCTCGATAACGATCACCCGGTGATGCGCCGATGCCGTCGTTTGAAGGCGATCGATCGCTTCCGTGGCGACTGTAAGCGCGGAATCATAACCGAACGTCACGTCGGTTGCGTCAATATCGTTGTCGATGGTCTTCGGCACCCCTATGATGTTCATTCCCATCCTGGAAAATGCATGGGAGATGTTCATTGTCCCGTCGCCGCCGACCGCGATCAGGACATCAAGCCCCCACCGGCGATAGTGTTCAAGTGCCTTTCCGGAACGGTCGTCTATAGTGACGCCACCGGAGGATTCGACGGGGTAATGAAATGGATCGCCTCTATTTGAGGTGCCGAGGATCGTCCCTCCGAGATTGACGATCCCACTGACGTCGAGAGCGGTGAGCTCTCGCATCCTCCCCTCAACCAACCCTTCAAATCCATCGAGAACGCCGACCACTTCGGCGTTGAGATGCTTGATGGCAGGTTTCGCAATGCTACGAATGACTGCATTCAACCCGGGACAGTCGCCACCACCGGTGAGGATGCCGATACGTTTGAGGGACATTGGTTGGTTCGCGGTTGACAGTTCATGGTTCGTGGTTGACAGTTCTCCGCCAGCGAGTGCTTCGGCGGAGTGGTTGCCGGTTTATTGCCAGTTATGCCGGGGGCTCGCTTCCATTCACCCTCCATCCTGCGTATCCGAATGACGGAGCGGATGAGGAGGGACGTTCAGGACTTCTTCCGAAAAATTCTCCACGATAAATCCAATGATATCTTTCACAGAGACAACAGCCACGGGAATATTATGTTCGTCGACAACGGGGACATGACGATAGCCGCCAACGTGCATCGCGTTCATTACCACCGCAATGCTCTCTTCACGTTCCACACTCTCCGGGTTGGGCGTCATGATCGTTTCGATGCTCGTGGAGTCGGGGTCGAGGCCGGTGTTAAGTGCTTTCAGGATGATATCCCGTTCTGTCAGAATGCCTGCCAGGGCATCACTGCGGGTCACCAGGACGCATCCAAACTGTTTCACCTCCATCATGTTGATTGCCTCCTTCACCGATTGCCGGACATCAAGCATCACGGGTTTTCTTACTTTGAGGTGTCCCACCGGTAAACGAAAAGTATCCGAATTCAAGACTTTCATCCGCTCCGGCTCGCGATAAAGTATATTCAGTTCCTCGTCAAGATTCTCGTCGTCCATAACTTCTCCTCAAGTAATGAAGCTGGTTCTTCGTAGGGTCTTACGATCCGGATTGGGTAGCTCCTTGAAGTTGTATCCTGCAGATCGTCCTGAAGTCGCAATAAGCGCAAGTCTGTTCGGGGACCTTCGGGGCAACCGGAAAATTCCCCCGTGCAATACTATCGACATACTCATTGACAAATGCAACTGCCCGAGCAATGACGGAGCGCAACGCACTTCCATTTTCCAGAAGCTGCGGGTTGCGTGCCTGTGCATCGAAGGCTTTGCCCACGAACTCGCGATTGCCGATTCCGAGACGGTCCTTTACGGGGGATTTCAGCGTGTAGTAGATACCTGCGACTCCGCTTAGAGGTCGACGTTCTTGCTCGGCAAGAATGTGCTCAACGGCATACAGGTAGAGAGGAAGTTGAAGACTGACACCGAGCTCGATCTCTTTGCGCTTCGCGATCGAATCGCCGCTCTTGTAATCTATGACCGTGAACACGTCTTTCGATGCGTCGATCCGGTCGATCTTACCTCGAAGGCGAACGCTCCCGGCAACCAACGGTTGTTCCATCCTGAGCCGGTTATCCGAATTTCTCCTCGAACCTGTCGAAGGTCCAAAGGCTACTTCAAACCATGCCGGGGAGGTATCGAGCTCCCGCTCTTTTTCCCGCAGGAGAAATTCCCTGAGAACGCCCGTGCGCATGCCGGAACCGAGAAGTAATTCCTTGTCCACCTCCCAGAACGCGTCTGAGAGATCCAGCGCTTCCAATTTCGCGCGCGCAATGGCGAGCAGGTGATTCACCGCCTCATGAAACTGCGGCTCATCCACCTGGTGAAGCGGTGGCAGGTTTCGCTCTCTGCGTTGTGTGTAGAAATCGAAGAGAATTTCATGCAAGATATCCCCACGTTCGAGCGGAGATAGTCCTGCTTCAAATTCCCGGGGGACATTCAGCCGGAGAACCTTTCCGGCGAAGAACTGGAACGGGCATTTCCCGTACGACTCCAGCTGTGTGACGGAATAGATGCGATCACGAAAGCTCTCGAGCGCAGCGCGAGCCCCGTTGCCAAGCCTGTCGAAAATGAACCCGTTGAACTCGGGCAACCCTGTCTTGTCCATCCTCCCCATTTCCGCGATTCTCGCACGTTGCATGTGATCGAATGTCTCCCTGAGTGTTCCCGGAAGCGCGAGCTTCCCGACGATACCGGCGCCGTCGTATCGCCCACCCGCAGATCCGAGGCCGGATCCGAGATACTCCAGCACTTCATCGGGAGAATAGAGGCATGTCGAAAGCAGATGTGATGGATCGGCGCGCCGGTCATCAGGTTCAACTGCACTGAGAAGCGCATCCAGGAAGGAGGAAGGAACGAGCTCAACGTCACCCTCGCGGGCCGGGATGGTCAGGTACACATGTTCCGTGAAATTCGTCAATGCCTGGTAAAACAGGTAGCGGTGTTCGCGAAGAAAGTAACGTTCCTGCCGCTCACGTCTGCCGGGAGCGAGGAAGAACTCAGGCATGTACAATGGAGGAAACTCACCATCGACCATGCCGGCGATGAACATCACGTCAAAGCTGAGCCCGCGTGTCTCATCGAATGAAGTGACGTACACGCCATAACCGTATTTTTGACGAATATTGTACCTGACCTGCGCAATGGCATTTTTCATGCGGTCGATGTAAAATGACAGTGGCTCCCGGACTTCCTTTTTTCCCTCGAGTGTCAAAATCTCAAGGAACTCTTCCATAAATGTGAGGAATTTCTGGTATGCGCGAGTCTCCTTCTCGAGTTGCAGTTCCCCGACGAGCGGCGCGGACATCATGCGCTCGAGGACGTGGAGCTCCCCCAGGAGCGAGCTCAGGCGGTCGTTGAACTCCATCGGTGTCATCGGCGTACGAAATCGTCCGACGAGCGAGGTCATCGTTTCAATGTCTGCCTGTGCGGTGAGGAGCATCGACTCTACCCGCCGGATGCGGGCTTCTTCGATCTTGTCCCCGGTTGATCCCGATTCCTCCGTCAAGGCTCTCAATCTCTGCGTGATGCGCCGGAGCCACGTCGTTCTGCCGGAGGTAATCTTAAGCATTGATGCGACGGAATAGAGATTGCCTGCATCGACGGGTTCACCATCGTGTCTGAACTCGAGGAAAGGGCTCGAGAGTGCCCGCATGATGTCGGTAAGCCGGAAATTTCGTTCCTGCACAACGAGCAGGGAAAGGATAGCGACGATAACAGGTGATTGATCGAGATTGAAACGGTCCGTGATATTCGCCGGGACGCCATATCGGTCGAACACTTCGCGGAACAATGCAGTGTATGTCTGTGGCCGGAACATCGACACACATATTTTGCTGAGATCGCGATCAGGTTTCTCTCTTACCAGTCGCTTGATGGTTTTCGCGATGAGCTCGACCTCGTGCTCCCGGTCTTCCGCCTGAAACAGCGTCACCAATTCGGAAGAGGGGAAACGGGCGAGGTTGTCCTGATCGCGGAAGAGGTGACGCACGATATGTTTTTGAAAGGGGGTGCCCTCTTCGGCAGCCGTCGCGACCTTGGTGAAACCCATCCCCAGGATCTTCGCATAGTTCTCCTTTAAGTGTCCGAAAATGTCGTCATTCTCGAGATGGTAATCGAACGAGAGCGCGGTTCCAACATTCTCAAGGTTTGAAAGGTAGTGAATGAATGTAAGCTCGGGGTCGGAGAATTCATCGAACCCGGAAACGAAGAGGGTATTGCAACCATTGAATCGCTCCCGGAAAGCCCGGGCCGACGTTTCGATATTCCATCGGAGGTTCACCTCCTTCAGCACTCCGGCGGCATCAACGTATTGTTCTCCCAGCAGCCGCTCGTATGCTTCATAAATGTTGAAAATATCGCGCAGCTTGGCCTGCTCTTCGGAGCCCGAAGTCATTGCTTCGGCATGAAGAATGGGGAGATAGACTCCCTGTTCTTTTAGATGGTTGATGACGCCGATGATTCTTTGGAATGTTCCCTGTGGGAGGTTGCGGCTGCCGCCGCGCAGGCGAAAATACTTCAGGGAAGATTCAACAGAACGGATAGCCTCCTGAAAAAAAACGGCCTGCACGGGACCCGAAATGAGCCGCCTGGGAGTGCAGATGAGGGAGTGAAGTTCTGCCGCGAGTGTTTCCAGAGTATAGAGATAAAGCGCCCTGCTCGCGCCACCGGGGATACTCTTCAAGAGCTCCCGTTGCAGCTCCCGGAGTTTCCGTTTGGTTGGGACAACTGAGAGGAACGTATCGGTTTCGCCGCGTGCCAGCCTCGAGCGAATGACATCGTCGATGGAATGAAGAGGCGACGCAATATTTTTCAGAAGGAGCACGGGCATGATCTTCTTCCGTCGGCGTCATGGCATCAGGGCTCTGATCGCCCAGGGCATTCGACACGTCGCATAAGATCACCGCAGCCGTTCAGGGACGTACTCCTTGTAAAGTTCAGAGAGCCGATGCAGCGTGATTGCGTCGAATTCCTCATCATCGCGATCGCGTTTGCGAATCATCTCGAACTCGTCAAGATCGAGGCCACGCATTTTGTGCATAAAATCCTTGAGTGCCTCGACCATCTTATGCTGTTCCACACGAGTCATGACCCGGCACTTCCCATCGACGGGCGTCGGGTCTTCATCCTTATCGTAAGATACAAAACGATTTGCATCGTTACCTGAAATGCAACGCCCAGCATTGCTCCGAAGTTAAAGATCGGCTTGACGGGAATATCGTAAAAGCCCATCAACCCTATTCTCTTTGCAAGGATCATACCGAAAGTGTATCCGGCGCCGCCGGCGACGTACCAGAACAGGATACGCGCGCAGAATGCGGCAATCGGGGAACTCCTTTTGAACATATTACCGACGGTGTATTCCCAGAGACGGTCGGCGGCGAGTTCGGCGAACGAGAAGATCATACCGATGAGAATGTACCCGGAGATGCTCCACCAATGGACGGCACCGAGCGCCCCATGCAGAAGCAACAGGGCGGCCGCGCAGACGAGCCCGAATACGGCGCTTTCAATGCCCCCTGCTGCGACCCGACGGTCAAGAAATTGAAAGACTCTCATATCCTTCCATCGATATTCCAGAGTGAATTCTTGACATAGGGCCAGACGACGTAGCGAAATCCATAGATATCATCCTGGTTCAAACCGGTGAACGTGTTCGCCACGGCAATAGCTTTATTGTGAGGTTTTATAAGTTCGAGACGGAGAATCGAGTTTTGTTCGCGCAGCACTCTCCGGCTGTTCTGTTCTGCAATTGACGCAGAAACACAGTCGA
>DASYTP010000322.1:0-4492 GCA_036002145.1 Bacteroidota bacterium
GGGGGTGGAGCTTGTCGCGATGATTCCTTTGAAGCCGTGTGGGGATGGCACTCGCAAGGGTCGCCTATCCTTTCGGATTCGTCGGCCGGATATCAACCTCGCTCACCATCACGTTGCGCGGCATGAGAAGAGTATCAACGACAACCTGAGCAATGTCTTCAGCCTTGGGAATGTTCCCTGAGCTTCGCGGCGAATCCTTGCGCTGATCGCCAAACCCCGTGTCGACCGAGCCGGGACAGAGGGTGATCACGCGAATGCCGTGCTCTCTTACTTCGAGCATGAGACAACGCGTAAATCCGATGAGCGCCCATTTCGTGGCACAGTAACCCGCACCCCCAATAAATGCATTTCGTCCGGCGAGGGATGAGAGGTTGATGATGTCTCCCGATTTCTGTTTCGTCATGTAGGGGATGACCGCGCGGCTGCAGAGGAACAATCCGCGCATGTTCACCTCCCACATCCTGTCAAAGTCCCGGGGTAAAAGCTCCGCTACCTTCGCGAACGAGCCGATCCCGGCATTGTTCACAAGAATATCCACTGTTCCAAAGGATTCGATGGTCCTTGAGGTGAGAGACGAGACGTCCGATTCCCGGGAAATGTCGGCCTGGACAGCCAACGCCTTACCTCCGAGCTTTTCGACTTCCGCAGCAACGACTTCGATCTCGGACTTAGTCCGGGCACAGGCGACGACGTGGGCTCCTTGTTTGGCTAACGCCTGGGCTATGGCTCTGCCGATGCCTCTCCCCGCTCCAGTCACGATCGCTATCTTGCCCTTCAGGCTCATTGATCCGATGTCAGGTTAGAGCAGCCGGTGGTGATTCCCGATCCTGGAGACTCGCTGCTCGCGAGCCTTCGATCCGCGAACCACAATCCGAAATCGACAATCCGAAATCCGCAATCAACTAATGTCTCCCATCATCGGTCGTAACACAATCTCATCCACGACAATATCATCCGGCATATGAAACACCGACAAGACCGTCTCCGCGACGCTCTTCGCCTTCATCATGCGATGACCATGCTTGCCGCGATCGCGCGGGCTCCACATTTCCGTGTCCGTAGCGCCTGGAATTACGTTGATCACCTTCACGTTAGAGGCTCTCAATTCCTCTCTGAGGACTCTTCCGAGTCCGTGCATGCCCGCCTTAGCGGCAGTATACGCCGCCGACCCTTCGAATGTCTTGATGGCGGCGTTGGAGAGGATATTGAAAATCCATCCGCGCCGGCGCTTTACCATTGTCGGCAGCACCGCCTTCGTGCAAACAATGGGCCCGTAGAGGTTTGTTGCGAGGATGTCCCTGAATTCGTCGGGCGTCGTGTTGAGAAACGTCTTGAAGACCGTTATGCCTGCACTATTCACAAGCACGTCCACATCTCCAAATCGCTTTCGAATCTGCCGGGCTGTTGAGAGGATTGATCGCTGCCGGGTGATGTCACAGGGGAATGAGTAGGCCCTGCCCCCGAGGCTGGCGATTTCCCCGACCGCCGCTTTCAGATCCTTCCTGCTTCTTGCGGAGAGGCACACGTCGCAGCCGATGAAGGCGAACTGACGGGCAATCTCACGGCCGATGCCGCGGGAAGCGCCGACAACCCAGACGACCGGGCGATGAATATCCATTTCAGGCAAGTTTGCTGTTGATGAGCTTCAGGAATTCGTTGCGCGTGCGCTCATCCTCGCGGAACGAGCCGAGCATCGCACTTGTCGTCGCGACGGAGTTCTGTTTTTCGACGCCGCGCATCATCATGCACAAATGCCGCGCCTCAATCACGACGGCAACACCATCCGGCTCGAGAGCATTGAACAACGATTCGGCTATCTGCTGCGTCATCCGTTCCTGCACCTGCAGTCGACGCGCAAAGATCTCAATAATGCGCGGAATCTTACTCAGGCCGACGATCTTTCCATGCGGGATGTAGGCGACGTGTGCCTTGCCGTAAAAAGGAAGCATGTGGTGTTCGCACATGCTGAAGAAATCCACGTCCTTCACGATCACCATCTCGTCATACTTCTCGGTGAAGATGGCGCCGTTGAGCACTTCCTTGACGTTCTGTTTGTAACCGCTCGTCAACAATTCAAACGACATCGCGACGCGGTGCGGCGTCTGCAACAGTCCCTCACGGTCTGGATCCTCACCTATGATCCCCAGGATTTCTCTCACGGCTTCTTCCAGCCTGGTAATTTGCACTAGTGCTTCTTCCATACGTTACCCCCTAAACTCTGCGAAATTATTCGGCGTCTCGTAGACTTTGATGGAGAACAGCTTTCCCGATATGATCTTCGGGGCCAGGATCTTCCAAAATACCGTCGCGAGGTTTTCTGCGGTGGGGATCACACCCGTTAAGAAATCGACGTCGAAATTGAGATGTTTGTGATCGACTTTCGTTGTGATCTCGGCTTCAATGATATCGGAGAGTTTTTTGAGATCGAGAATCATCCCGGTATCCTTGTCCGGAGTACCGGCGACCGTGACTTCGAGCTCGTAGTTGTGACCATGTCCGTTAGGATATGCGCACTTTCCGTAGATTTCCAGATTTTCTTTTTCCGAAAATTTGGAATTAAAGAGCCGGTGTGAAGCGCAGAAATGTTCTTTGCGAGTGAGGTATACCATACGAATGATTTATTGCCGTTCTGTGCCAAGGAATTTTGAGTACAATACCCCCGCAATCATCCCGCCGATAATCGGCCCGATCCAGCCGACAATGTGCATGTCCCAATAGCCGCCGACGAGGGCCGGTCCGAACGATCGTGCAGGGTTCATAGAAGCGCCTGAAATCGGACCGCCTCCCAATATATCGAGAGCGACGGTCAATCCGATGAACAATCCTCCGACCTTCGGCGCGCGATGATCGATGGCAGTTCCATATACCACAAGAACAAGGAAGAAGGTCAGAATGATTTCCGTGAGAATCGCCGCGCCGTATCCAATTTCGGGCGCTGGAATAGGCGTTCCAAGTTTTGCAGCCTCTGCCATCGCAGCCGGCACGATGAATTTCGCGGCTCCCGCAGCGACGACAGCGCCGACAAGCTGCGCAATGATGTACGGGATCGCTTCGTTCAGCTTCATTTTTCCGCCTGCCAGCACCCCGAGAGTGACGGCTGGATTGAAATGTCCCCCGGAGATGTGACCCATTGCTGAAATCATAACGGCGATCGCAAGTCCATGGGCCAGTGCAATGCCGACCAGCCCGCCTGCATTCATGCAGATTGCGCAGACTCCCACGAATGTGAGCGTAAATGTCCCGATGGCTTCGGCAGTAAGTTTTTGTGATAAGGTCATCCGATCTCCTTCATGAAATTGGTTCATTTATCCATTGATTCATTGGCTCATTGGCCCATCGATTCATTTAAATGGATAAATGAACAAATGAGTCAATGAATCAATCTAAAGTTTCTCCATTACTTCCGCTGTGTGACCGGCCACTTTCACCTTCGGAAAAATCCAGGCTATTCTTCCCTTCTCATCGATGATGAACGTGGTCCGTTCAATGCCCATGTATTTCTTCCCCAGGAAGGATTTCAGCTTCCATACACCATACGATTTGATCATTTCCTTGCTCTCATCACTCAAAAGCGGGAATGCAAGTTTGTACTTCTCCGTGAACTTTTGATGGGACTTTACCGAGTCGGCGCTCACGCCGTAAATCACCGCTCCCTTGCTCCTCACGCGAGCGAGATTATCGGTGAACGAGCAAGCCTCCTTCGTGCAGCCGGGGGTATCATCCTTCGGATAAAAATACAAAACGACTTTCTTTCCCCCAAGATCCTTCAACGAGACCATACTGCCGTCTGTCGATGGCAGCGAGAAAGCGGGAGCAATATCGCCAACGTGCAGAGCCATTCAGGATTGGGGATTGGGGATTTGAGATTGGAGCAGCTTTATTTTAGTGAAATCAGAAAGCGGCCAGTGCTTTAGCGATTTCGTCGTATGGCGGTTCTGCTCCGGGATTCGTCTCCGACACCCATGCGTACTTAACGATGCCGTTCTTGTCGAGAATGAATGTGGATCGTTTCGCGGCGGTGTATCCCTTGAGTCCCGCAAAATCTTCGTAGAGTCCGCAATATTGCCTGCTTACCGCCCTCGTATAATCGCTGAGTAGAGGATAAGTCAATTGATTTGCAGTTGAGAAACCCTTGTTCGCAAAAGGAGAATCGACACTGATTCCTACAATCTGAGCGTTCATCGAGCTGAAATTCGACATCGAATCTCTGAGTGTGCACATTTCTTTGGTGCACACGCCGGTGAAAGCGCCGGGGAAAAACGCGAGGAGTGTTTTCTTGCCAAGAAATTCGCCGAGCGTACGCTCTTTCTTATCGATGTCCGGAAGATTGAATTCGGGTGCTTTGTCGCCGACTTTGATTGCCATAGGATTTCTCCATAGAATAATATGAGTTCAGGATTTGGACGGGAATTCGATCTGTGTGCCTCGAACCCGCTGCGGATTGCGAATCAAAAATACATAATGCCTCAGTGAAAATCAAGGAAGATCGTCT
>DASYTP010000323.1:0-16817 GCA_036002145.1 Bacteroidota bacterium
TGGGATTCTGGGGACCGGATCTTGTGGCGACAATCGACATGCAGCGGCCGGAAACATTTTCCAAAGTGACACTCGATGTTTTCATCGGCGAGGGAAGCTGGATTTATCCTCCCAAAGGCATCGAGGTGTTCATTTCCTCAGACAGTGTAAATTTTACAAGAGTCAAAAAGTTTTCTTCCAATGAAATCATGCAAATGGGAAATGTCATCACCATGAATCTCGGCGAGCAGACTGCACGATACATCAGGGTGATCGCAGAAAACGCAGGGAAAATCCCTGAGGGAAAGCCGGGGGCAGGGATCGATGCGTGGCTGTTCGTGGACGAGATAATTGTGGAATAAGTTCTTGTATTTCACCGCTTTCTCTCATACATTGAATAGTTTCGTAAAACGGCATTCGACAACATCATCCTCTCAGATACACTCATTATGACAAAAGGCCTGTATCCTGTTTTCGTTCTCGCGCTGGTTCTCCCCATCACACAGTCATTGTCCCGCCAGTCCGAAATGGACACGTCGCGGAGCGAGATGCGAGGGGTGATTGAACTATTCCAGGCAGACAGGGACGGCACGAGCCGCTCGTACAATGTTTCCCTTTCGCCGGTCCGTAGCGCACGTTTGCTGCAATTATACAACGAGTCGCTGGGCAGTCTGAAGAAGCAGGATTTTGAGGCGATGAGTCAGGACGGGAAGGTCGATTATCTCCTTTTCCGGAATTATCTTAACCACGAGATCCGCCAGTTGCAACTCCAGGCGAAAAACGCAGAGGAGGTGGAACCGCTTCTTCCGTTTGCCGGGACGATAGTTGGACTTGAGGACGCGCGTCGCCGGATGGACACGATCAATACGGAATATCTTGCGGGCTTACTCACGCGAATGAATAAACAGATAGACTCGATCCAGAGTGTTCTCGACAGCGCACGAAAAGCTGCCGATAAATCGCACCTCTTCAACATCAAAAAGACGGCTGCAAACCGTGCGGCATCAATGGTTAATAATTTGAAAAACGTCCTGAAGCACTGGTTTGAATATTATCATGGATATGACCCCCTGTTCACGTGGTGGGTAAGCGAGCCGTACAAAGCCGTCGAAGAGAATTTGAAAAACTACGCGGAGTTTCTCAGGGAGAAACTGGCCGGCATCAAGGGGGATGACAAGACAACCATCATCGGCAGTCCGATCGGTCGCGAGGGACTCTTGAGCGAGCTCGAGTATGAAATGATCCCCTACACCGCCGACGAGCTCATCGGCATTGCAAACAAAGAATTTGCCTGGTGCGAGAACGAGATGAAAAAGGCTTCAGCGGAATTGGGATACGGAGCGGATTGGAAAAAAGCCCTGGAATATGTCAAGACAAAGCACGTTGATCCGGGGAAACAGCCGCAACTCGTTCGCGAACTGGCGCTTGAAGCGATCAAGTTCGTCGATGATAACGACCTGGTGACCGTTCCCCGGTTGGCGAGGGATACGTGGAGGATGGAAATGCTCACGCCTGAACAGCAGCTGCAGAGCCCATTCTTTCTTGGTGGCGAGGTAATCCAGGTTGCCTTCCCCACCAGCACGATGGGGCACGAACAAAAAATGATGAGTATGCGGGGCAACAACATTCACTTCGCGCGTGCCACGGTATTCCATGAGCTTATTCCGGGTCATCACCTGCAGGGGTTCATGACGGATCGCTACAAGCCGTACCGCGGCCTGTTCAGCACGCCGTTCTGGGTCGAAGGCGGGGCGTTGTATTGGGAAACGCTTTTTTGGGATCTCGGCTTTCCAAAGTCCCCGGAAAATCGTGTCGGCATGCTTTTCTGGCGGATGCATCGTTGCGCAAGGATAATATTCTCATTAAGTTATCATCTCGAAAAGATGACCCCGCAGGAGTGTATCGACTTTCTCGTCGAGCGTGTCGGGCATGAGCGGGAAAACGCCGCTGCCGAAGTGCGACGATCGGTGATGGGCGGCTACGGTCCGTTGTATCAGTGCGCGTATATGCTCGGCGCGCTGCAGCTGCGAGCTCTGCGGAAGGAGCTCGTCGGCACCGGAAAGATGACGAACCGTCAATTTCATGATGCAGTTCTTCAGGAGAATGCGATCCCGATAGCGATGGTTCGCGCAAGCCTGACGAAACAATCCCTTACCCGCGAACACAAGTCGACCTGGAGATTTTACGATTCGGCTGCCGGTGGTTTGGATTCAAAATAGAAAAACAAATGACGTTTAGCGGCGTCTTCTCTGTCCTCCCGACTCCATTCACTTCAGGTGGTGAGCTCGATCTTCAGAGTCTCGGGCGAGTCATCGAGCTCTATATCCGGTCCGGAGTGAATGGATTAACCGCTCTCGGCGTGACAAGTGAGACGGCCCGGCTGAGCGATGCTGAAAAATCGACTGTGCTGGAAACCGTTACACGGCAGGTAAACAAGCGAGTTCCGGTAATCGTCGGGACCTCGACCGACGGATTACACACCAGCATCGAGTTGTCGTTGAAAGCAAAAGACCTCGGCGCGAGTGCAGTCATGGTGAGTCCGCCTCGCATGCCGAAGCTGAACTCCGAGGCCATTGTGAATCACTATCGACGGCTTTCAGCTGCGATCGACCTCCCGATCGTTATCCAGGATTATCCCCCGGTCTCCGGGTTTACGATGGAACCTGCTTTGCTTGCGACAATAGCCAGCGAGGTTCCGGCGGCGCGAACGATCAAATTGGAGGATCCACCGACGCCGCTGAAGATTGCACGCGTTCTTGAGCTTTCAGATGGAGTACCTCTATCAGTGCTCGGCGGGCTTGGCGGAACGTATCTGCTTGAAGAACTGCTCTCGGGCGCTTCGGGATCGATGACGGGGTTTGCCGTGCCCGAGTTGCTGGTGAAGGTTGTTCGGTTGTTCGGGTCGGGCGACAGAGATCAGGCGGCGGATCTCTTCTATCGAACCGTAGCCCTGATGAGGTTTGAATTTCAGGAAAGTGTCGGGCTGGCGATCCGAAAGGAAATTCTTCGGCATCGGGGCGCGATGACCTCCTCGTTTGTCCGATCGCCGGGCGTTCAGATGGATGTCCTCACCCGATCGGCGTTAGACTCCTTGTTGAAATGGTTTCTTGATCAAAATAGTGAAATCGGATGGATCTTGGATTGAACGGCAAAGTTGCAATGATCTCCGCGGCAAGCAAGGGACTGGGATTTGCAGTCGCCCGCGCGTTGGCTGCGGAAGGGGCGAGCGTTTCCATTTCATCAAGTAACGCTACTTCGCTTCAAGCCGCGAAAGCGTCGATAGAGAGAGATTCAAATCGGGCGATTCTGGATTGTGTGGCTGATGTTCGCTCCGGAGATGCGATTGAAAAGTGGTACGAGACAACCGTGCAACGTTTCGGCGGTGTCGATCTTCTCTTTGTCAATAGCGGTGGCCCACCGGCGGGGGGATTCATGTCATTTGATGACAAAGCATGGCAGGATGCGGTCGATTTGCTTTTGTTGAGCGCGGTCAGGATGGTGCGCACGGTTCTTCCTTCTCTGAAACAGCGAGGCGGTGGCAGCGTGGTGTTCACTGCCTCATCCTCCGTGAAGGAGCCGATCGAGAATCTCACGTTGTCAAATGTGGTGCGGGCCACGGTTCCGGCGCTTTCGAAGAGTCTTGCACGAGAGTTCGCCGTCAATAGTATTCGATTCAATACACTTGTCCCGGGGCGTATTGACACCGGGCGAGTTCGTTCTCTTGATGCGTTCAACGCTCAGAAGAAAAACATCCCCGTCGAAGACCAGCGAAGGCTGATGCAAGCTGCAATTCCACTCGGCAGATATGGTGAAGTCGAAGAGTATGCCCGCGCGGCCGTATTTCTGCTTTCCCCTGCTTCCTCTTATGTCACCGGAGCCGTGCTGCAGGTGGACGGGGGAATGATCAGAAGCGTCATGTAAAATTGTATCATTGGTTCATTGCCTCATTTACTCATTGACGTCGGCCTAAATGGATCAATGGATCAATGGATAAATGGGAAAATGAATCAATGGTAACCGATGGGTTTAGCGCGCAGCGGGCTGCTCTGGATTTCTGAAAACCGGAAGTTGCGGGAAACACTTCCCAGGTTGAAGTTTATCCGCATGGCGGTGACGCGTTTCATGCCCGGCGAAGAAATTGAAGATGCCATCCGGGCTGCGCAGCAACTTCATCCGAAATCGATTAACGGTATCCTCACCCAGCTCGGTGAGAACATTGCTCTCGAATCCGAAGCAAACACCGTACGGGATCACTATCTCGGCGTGCTGGACCGTGTGCACGAGAACGGTCTTGATGCGTATGTCTCCGTGAAACCGACGCAGCTGGGTCTTGAACTGAGCGAAGAAGTATGTGTTCGAAATCTTACTGCCATTGCCGCACGGGCGCAGGCGCTGAAGAATATGGTTTGGATCGATATGGAGCAAAGTCACTATGTCGATCGAACGCTCGCCATCTTCAGGACGATCAGGAAGAATTATTCGAATGTCGGCTTGTGCCTGCAGGCATACTTGTTTCGCACGAAGAACGATCTCGAGGATTTGCTTCCGCTTTCGCCGGCGATCCGTTTGGTCAAAGGCGCGTATAGAGAGCCGCCGTCTATCGCGTTTGCGGCAAAAAAAGACGTCGATAGGAATTATTTCTCGCTTGCGGGCAGGCTGCTGGAAAATGTGAAGTCGAACGGTGTGTATGCCGCCATTGCGACGCACGATACTGTCTTGCACGACGAGATCAAGGAGGAAGCACAGCGGCTGGGTGTGTCGAAAAAGGAGTACGAATTCCAGATGCTGTTCGGCATCAAGATGCAGGAACAATACAGGCTCGCCGCCGATGGGTATCGGATGAGGAATCTCATTAGTTATGGGTCGTTCTGGTTTCCGTGGTACGTGCGCCGGCTTGCGGAACGGCCCGCGAATGTCTGGTTTGTGATGAAAAATATTTTTTCATAGTCCATTACGCTTGGTGCCAACATGAAGATTCTGCTTAGTCTACTATCGGGTTGCATCTTACTGACGATTCCCCTGACACTTGCCCCCGCACAGGACTCCAGGGAGTTTGCCCGGTTCGTCAATCCATTCATCGGTACAGGCGGGCACGGGCACACGTTTCCCGGGGCCACGGTCCCCTTCGGGATGGTCCAACTAAGTCCGGATACGCGCGTCGAGGGGTGGGACGCGTGCAGCGGCTATCATTATTCGGACAGCACGATCATGGGTTTCAGCCATACGCATCTGAGCGGAACCGGTGTTGCGGACTACGGAGACGTCCTCATCATGCCGAGCACGGGGCAGATGAGGGCGTCTCCGCGCCCTTGTCGGTTTCATCATGAACAGGAAACGGCGACGCCGGGATATTACAGTGTTTTGCTGGAGGATTACAATATCAAAGCGGAGCTTACAGCGACACGCCGCGTCGGCGTGCACCGGTACACGTTCCCAAAGACGGCGGGAGCGAACATACTCGTCGATCTTCATCACGGACTTGGGCCCGACCGGGTGATCGCGTCGAGTGTCGAGATCGGGAGCAACTGGGAAATCACGGGAATGAGGCGATCCGAGGGATGGGCGAAGGATCAATACATTTATTTTGCAGCGAGATTTTCCAAACCATTCGAGGCATTCGGCACGATCGTGAACGACACGGTCCGGCCACGGAGCCGCACTTCTTCCGGGCGGAGCGTCAAGGCATATATCCGGTTCTCGACCTCCGAAGAGGAGGAAGTGATCGTACGGGTTGCGCTTTCGTTCGTGAGCGTTGAGAAGGCGCGGGCGAATCTCATTGAGGAGGTTCCGGATTGGGACTTTGATCTGGTCCGTTTGCATGCCGCGGAGGCGTGGAACAAAGAGTTGGGCAAGATTGAAGTTGAAGGGGGATCCGACGAGCAGCGTACAACGTTTTACACAGCACTCTACCATACGATGATCGCCCCCAACCTCTTCAGCGACGTCGACGGCAGCTACCGGGGAATGGACGGAAAGACTCACATAGCAGCCGGCTACGAAATGCACACAGTGTTTTCGCTGTGGGATACGTTCCGCGCGGAGCATCCGCTGCTGACGATCATCGATCGCCAACGAACGACCGACTTCGTCGCCTCGCTGCTCGCAAAATACGAGGAGTCGGGTGTTCTCCCGGTCTGGGAGCTGGCAGCGAATGAAACCTGGTGCATGATCGGCTATCACTCCGTTCCCGTGATCGTCGACGCGTACGTGAAAGGAATAACCGGGATCGATGCGGAGAAAGCCTTCTCCGCGATGAGCCACAGCGCCTCGCTCGATCACTATGGATTGAAAGCGTGCAGGGTACATGGATACATACCGGGTGAAACCGAGGCCGAATCGGTCTCGAAGACGCTTGAATATGCTTACGACGATTGGTGCATTGCACAAATGGCAAAAGCGTTGGGAAAACCCGCCGAGGCGACGGCGTTTGCCGAACGCGCAGAGTACTTTCGGAATATGTTCGATCCGGCGACGGGATTTATGCGCGCGAAAGTCAATGGTGGCTGGATCGAACCCTTCGATCCCACCTCCGTGACGTTCCATTACACCGAGGCAAATCCATGGCAGTTTAGCTTCTTCGTGCCGCAGAATGTCGATGGGCTGATCACGTTAATGGGAGGGAAAGAGAAATTCATCGCAAAACTCGACTCGCTGTTCAAGGGAGGGTCGAATCTGGCAGGGCGAATGCAGGCCGACATTACGGGAATGGTCGGCCAGTATGCACAAGGGAACGAGCCGAGCCATCATGTTGCCTATCTGTACAACTATGCCGGCGCGCCGGCGAAGACGCAGGAAACGGTACGGCGAATAATGGATTCTCTCTACACTGCAAATGCTGATGGCCTGTGCGGAAACGACGACTGCGGCCAGCTATCGGCGTGGTATGTGATGAGCGCACTGGGATTCTACCAGGTTTGTCCCGGTCAGCCCATGTACTGTATCGGTAGTCCGTTGTTCGAGAAGGTGATCATTCACCTGGAGGATGGGAAACAATTCATGATTCTTGCGAAAGATAATTCACAACGAAACAAATATGTACAATCGGCGCAACTGAACGGTCAACCATATTCCAAATCGTTCCTCACCCACGAGGTTCTCATGAATGGGGGAGCGTTCGAGCTTAGCATGGACTCCCGTCCAAACACACTGTGGGCTACGAGGGACGAGGATGTGCCGCATTCTCTTCCTTCGCCGGAGTTTGTCACCGTACCATGTATCCAATCGCACCGGAAGTCGTTCGCCGATTCAACCAGCATTACGATCTCCTGTAACTCACCGGACACCGACGTCTATTACACCCTCGACGGCACGGCCCCCGATGAACGTGCAGAGAAATATTCCTCCGCATTCGTTCTCACAAAAACGACGACAATAAATGCTGTTGCCCGCAACAGGTCGGGAACGAACAGCCGGATAGCTTCGGGAGAATTCATAAAAAGTGTTCCAGTCGGAACGATCCGCCTCAACGCACGATACGGATCACAGTACACAGGCGGCGGTGACAGCGCATTGATCGACGGGTTGCGGGGGACCCCCGATTTTCGTCTCGGTGCATGGCAGGGATATGAGCAAAACGACCTCGATGCCGTTGTTGAGCTGAGCTCGCCGAAAACTGTCAGTCGTGTTGCGTTGAGCTGTCTGCAGGATAATAACTCATGGATTTTCTTTCCGACAGAGATCGAGTTTTCATTTTCGGATGACGGTAAGACGTTTCGCGATGTGCAGGCAGTCCGGAACGACATTCCGCCGGGCGAGATTGCGGTCTCCGTCAAAGAATTCGTTAAGAGTTTTGAGAACGTTCGCGCGCGGTATGTCCGGATCCATGCAAAGAACATGGGTGTTTGTCCGCTCGGGCATAAAGGCGCCGGCGGCAAGGCGTGGTTGTTTGCCGACGAGATTCTGATTGATGCGAAATGAGCTCGACCGTCGACCGACGTGCTTTCATCAAAACCGCCGGTTCGTTGGCGCTTGCGTCAGTGACGCAGTCGCTTCCGGCATTAGCGTGGGAAGCGGAACAATCGCAGCGTAAACCCCGCATCGCCGTTTTCTTCGAGCCCTCATTTCCCATGATGGATGGCATAACCCTCGATCAAAGGACACTTCAGGATGCGTTCGAAGGCTGGGAGATCATTTTCTTGAATGCGTCCGAGCTTGGACAAAAACTTTCGGTCGCGGAACACGACGTCATGGTCATGCCGTACGGTTCGGCATTTCCCAGAGATGCATGGGAAGGGATTAACAAGTACTTGCGAGATGGCGGCAACTGGGTTAATCTCGGGGGCGCTCCGTTTGCGGTCCCGGTTGAAAAGGACGGGGACGGCTGGCGGACGGAAGTGCGCCAGACCGCATACCACAAACGTCTCGGCATTACACAGGCGTTTCCGGTTTCGGCAACGATGATTTCCTCGTACATCGCGGGGGAAGACCTCCCGGCCGGCCAAACGCTCGTGAAAGAATTTGCCCCTGACCAAATCTATGAGCTGTACGTCAGGTTTACGGAAACGGTCGATTTTCCGGGTGAAGGTGGATCGGCCGGCGCACGCGATGCATCGCTGCGTCCGATTGTACTTGGCCTCTCGAAGCAAGATCGCCGGATTGCCGCGCCGATCGTCCTGATCGATCGCATGCAGGGAGACTTTGCCGGTGGGAGGTGGGTTCTTGCCAATTTCAAAGGTTCGATAACTCCGAAGGGGATTCGCACACTCACTCAAATGGCGTTGGGAGCGGCTATGGAATTGTCTGCACGAACAACCTTTGCTTGTTACCGCGACGGTGAGGCGCCTTCGTTCACAATTCAATTCAGGAGGCCAAAGGGAGGAATCGAGGAGTTGGCAGACGGCGAATGCCAGGTCGAAATCGGCGATGAAAAGGGAAAGCATCTTGAGTCTCTTCGTGTAAGGCTTCGTGGTGGAGGCTCGGTGCTCACAGGGTACGCTCATATGAAGCGGAGTCTGCCGTCGAACGGACTCTACCGCGTAAACGTCAGCCAAAAAGTGAAACCGCTCCCCTCGAGATCAAGCGCGCGTTCCACCTGCACAACCGGATTCTGGAAGTTCGATAAAAATCTGCTTGAAGGTGGAAAGCCTTTGACGGCGGATAACGACTATCTCCTGCGGGATGGAAAACCGTTCGTCGTTACCGGTACAACGTACATGGGCTCGGATGTTCACCGGAAATTCCTGTTCGAACCGAATCCATACCTTTGGAATAAGGATTTTGCGGAGATGAAGTCGGCCGGGATCAACATGGTGCGTACGGGGATCTGGACGGGATGGCGGAACTACATGCTCGACGCCGGTTCGCCGAATGAGACCGCTTTCCGTGCAATGGATGCGTTCCTTCTCACGGCCCGGAAACACGACCTTCCCGTCATCTTCACCTTCTTCGCATTTCTGCCCGAGACGTGGGGAGGAGTGAACGCCTATCTCGATCCGCGCTCGGTGAGCGCACAGAAAGAATTTGTTGCCGCGTTCGCTCAACGCTATCGCGGCGTGAACGATATCATTTGGGATCTCATCAATGAGCCGTCGTTCTGCAATCCACAGTATCTCTGGAGCTGCCGCCCGAATTACGACAAGTTTGAGCTTGAGGCCTGGAGCGACTGGTTGAAAAGACGGTATCGATTCGCATCCGATACCGTACGCGACGCGCGATTGCATGAACTTTACCGCGCCGCTCAGGATGAGCCAATCTCCCTGCCGCGGCTTGAAGATTTCGGGGATGTCAACATCTTCAGCGAGAACCGGCCGATGAAAGTTGTAGACTACCGTGTTTTCGCGCAGGAAATGTTTGCGCACTGGGTGGAGGAGATGAAAACTGCAATACGGACCAATGGCAATCCTCGTCAGCTTATCACGGTCGGTCAGGATGAAGGCGGAACGAACGAAAGTCCAAGCCCCCATTTCTTTGGGGATGCAGCCGACTTTACGTGTGTTCACAACTGGTGGCTGAATGACGATCTCGTCTGGGATAATGTGATCATGAAGACTTCGGGGAAACCGAATCTTGTCGAGGAAACGGGTATTATGTTCTACGAGAAGTCTGATGGAAGCCCCTGGCGAAGCGAAGAAGGGGCGAGGAACCTGCTCGAGCGAAAGCTTGCCGTTTCCATCGGCGCTGGCGGTGCGGGCTTTATCCAATGGATCTGGAATACGAACCCGTTCATGAAATCAGACAACGAGGCTGCAATCGGGGCTCACCGCGCGGATGGCACGGCGAAGCCCGAACTCGAACCGATTGTCGATGTCGCTCAATTCATGGCTGCGAACAGCCACCGCATGAAGGGGCGCAAAGATGAGGAGGTCGTGATGGTCATCCCTCATTCGCAACAGTACTCAACTCGTAACTTTGCAACAGCGGCAACGAAGCGTTGTGTCCGGGCATTATATTATTATTGTCATATGCCCGTGAGGTCTGTTTCTGAGTATCGCGTTGGAACCCTGACGGGCGTCCCGAAGCTTGTCATTCTTCCCTCGCCAGGAACGTTGAGTGAAAGCGCCTGGCAGTCAATTCTTGCCCTTACCCGGAAAGGCTCCACGGTTTTGATCTCCGGTCCCATCGACAATGATGATCACTGGCTTCCCGTCAACCGGTCCGGCGGGTTCGGAATTGCATCGGAAAGCAGGCCGGTATCACAGGCAGAGTTTATTTCCATAGATGGAACTGAGTATCGGCTGGCTTATCGCGGAGATAAATTGCAGCGGCTGGAGAAAGCCGTTGACGGAAAGCCAGGCTTGCAGAAAGTTCTGATGATCAGTATGAGCGCGGGGAAAATGATTTGGTCGCCCCTGCCCGTGGAACTGTCCGAAGAGATTGAACCAACGGCGGCATTGTACACCTACGCCCTTACCCAGGCCGGGTGTTCGCCTGTTTTCTCTTTGATGAGAAAGGATCCGTCTGTCCTCGTAATTGCAACAGTATACGCGAGTACTGTGCTCTATACGTTCGTCTCGGAAAATGACCGGGATACGAAAATTGAACTAACGGATGGAGAATCCGGTGCGCAGATCAGCGTTGATGTAGCCGCGCAACGGACGAACATGCTGTTTATCGATCGTAAAGACGGAAGAATAATTTCCAGGCTTATATAAGGATTGCCTCAATGAAACGTCGGACATTTCTGCAGACGGCGGCGCTTGCCGGCGCCGCATCAACAATATCCATGGGGAAAGTTCCATCTCGGGGACCCAGAGTGCGCGCGGGGGGAACGCCGATCGTCGTTCACACGTGGAATTTCAAGCTTCCGGTCAATGAAACCGGCATTGCAACACTCCAGGAAGGAGGAAGCTCGCTCGACGCTGTTGAGAAGTCGATACGCGTTGTGGAAGAGGATCCGACGGTGACAAGCGTCGGGAGGGGCGGCTATCCCGATCGTGACGGCCGGCTAACGCTCGACGCATGCATCATGGACAGTGAGGGCAATGCCGGATCGGTCATGTGCATCGAGCATATTATGCATCCCATTTCGGTCGCCCGTGCCGTGATGGAGAAAACTCCTCATGTCGTGCTTGTGGGTGAAGGAGCAACCCGGTTTGCGATCGAGCAGGGATTCAAAGAGGAGGAGCTTCTGACCGACGGGGCGAAGAAAGCATACCGTGAGTGGCTTGAAAGAAATAAGTACAAGCCGCCGGTGAGCAGGGAAAATCATGATACGATCGGGTTGCTTGCGATGGATAAGGAAGGCAACCTCGCCGGCGGCTGTTCGACAAGCGGCCTCGCGTGGAAGATGCATGGAAGGGTCGGCGATTCGCCGATCATCGGTGCCGGGTTGTACGTCGATAATGAAATCGGTGCGGCCACTTCCACGGGATTGGGTGAAGCGGTGATCAAGATCTCCGGGAGTTATCTTGTCGTCGAAGCGATGCGGAACGGAAAGTCCCCTCAGGAAGCCTGCGAATTGGCGGTTCATCGCATTTATCAAAAACAGCCGAAGTATAAGTCTGAAAAGGGATTTTTCGTCGGATTTCTTGCGGTGAACAAACAAGGAGAGGTGGGTGCTTTTTCGGCGGGGAAGGGATTTCAATATTCTCTCCATCGGGATGGATCGAACAAGGTTGTGGACGCGGATTATCTGAACAAATGACGCAAAGCAGGAGTGGAATGTCTGAGAAATTTTCAATTTTCGAATTGCAATTTGCAAATCGAAAATTGCAAATTCCCGGATCATTGAGATTTTGTTCTTGTTGAAAATGAACCTGCGCCGTTACGACGCATCGTCGTCTGTCGAGAAGTATGAGTTAGCCCGGAGCAAACACCGGGCGATCTATCCACCGACGGAGAAGATCAACGTGATCGAGGTGGAGAATTTTCCGCTCCTCGGCAAGTTGACGGCCCTCCGATTTGTCGAATGGGTGTTGAAGAATCCGGGAGGAGTGATTTCTCTCCCCACCGGCAAGACACCCGAACATTTCATCAAGTGGGTACAGCATTTCCTCTCAGGATGGAAGGCAGCTGAAACTCAACGCCTGCTCGAGACCTACGGCATTGACGGCTCCCGCCGGCCGGAGATGAAGAGTCTCTCCTTCGTCCAGATTGACGAATTCTTTCCGATGGATGCGCACCAGCAGAACAGCTTCCACTTCTACGTAAGCGAACTCTACATTAAGGGGTTCGGACTTGCGCCGGAGCCTGCGCTCCTGATCGATGCAACCTCGTTAGGTCTGCCATCCGGCAAAACGATGAAGGAAGTCTTTCCCGATGATGTTGTCGATCTCTCCCTTCGGACTCGCAAGACGACGACGAACCTCGAACGCCTCCAGAGAGGCGTGATCAACAGGGTTGATGAATTCTGCATGGCGTATGAGGCGAAGATCCACGAAATGGGAGGCATTGGATTCTTCCTTGGCGGCATAGGTCCCGACGGTCACATCGCATTCAACGTGCGCGGCTCGAGCGTCTACTCGGTCACGCGCCTTACCGGAACAAACTATGAGACACAGGCCGCGGCGGCTGTAGACCTTGGCGGCATGGAGATCTCGCGCAATCGTCTTGTCATCACGATCGGTCTTGCGACGATCACCTTTAACCCGGCATGTACAGCGATCATCGTCGCGGCCGGAGAGGCGAAAGCGGGCGTTGTCGCGCTCGCTATCCAGGAACAAAAGAGCCCCCAGTATCCCGCTTCCGTTCTTCAGGATTTGGAACACGCCCGGTGCTATTTGACGGGGGGCGCTGCATCCGCGCTGATCGAGCGGCAATTCTCGGATTTTGAAGCTCTTCCCTCGGTCAGCGAAACGCAGTCAGACCATATCCTTACGTCGCTTGCGCTTGCGAAGAAAAAATCGCTGCTTGAATTGACGCGGGAGGATTTCGCGTCCGACCGCTTATCGTCCGGACTACTTCGCAAAACGGGGGCGGACTTCGGGGGGCTGGCCGATGCGGCCGAAAAACGCATGAGGGAGAAAATCGACCGAGGATTGAAGCAGCTCAGGAATACGGTCTTCCTGCACACCGAGCCACACCACGACGATATCATGCTCGGCTACCTCGCACATCTCTACCATCTCGTTCGTGACGCGAGCAACGTCCATTATTTTGCCAACCTCACGTCAGGATTCACTGCCGTGACAAACGCCTATGTGCTGACGGTGCTGCGGAAACTTGAGGAGTTGGTTGATGATGCCGGACTTCAGCGATTGGCTCACGACGGGTACTTTGAGCCGAAGAACATAACGGGCCGCATGGCGGACGTCTATCTTTATCTTGATGGCGTCGCGGCGAAAAGCGCCGAAAAGACCGATCGGGCGGAAGCGTATCGGCTCTTGCGCAACATGGTCGATGTCTATCGCACTTCGAAACTCGATGAGTTGAAGTCACGCGTGAGAGATGTCCATGAGTATCTAACCACGCGGTATGCCGGTGCAAAAGATCCTCCCGACATCCAGACGCTTAAGGGAACATTTCGCGAATGGGAAGTGGAGTTGCTCTGGGCATACTTCGGCATCGAGGCATCTGCCATTCGTCCGCTCCGGCTGGGATTCTACACAGGAGATATTTTTTCACGGGAGCCCGAAGCCGATCGAGATGTGCAGCCCATTTATCAATACATCCGCGAAGTTAGGCCGAATATCGTGACGGTAGCATTCGACCCCGAAGGGAGTGGTCCGGACACACACTATAAAGCGCTGCAGGCTGTCGCCGGCGCGCTGAGGATCTATCAGGAAAAAGACGGCGTGTCGGACGTGAAAGTGTGGGGGTATCGCAATGTCTGGTATCGATTCACGCCTGCAGAGGCGGACCTCATGGTCCCGGTTTCGTTGAATTCACTCTCCATGCTACATACCGCGTTCATGAACTGTTTCGGTTCACAACGTGCGGCGTCGTTTCCAAGCTACGATCATGATGGGCCATTTTCGGAGCTGGCACAGAAGATACAAGTGGAGCAATACAACATGGTGAAAACGTGCCTCGGAGATGATTATTTCCTGAAGCACAGCCATCCCCGCCTGCGAGCAGCGCGCGGAATGATATATCTGAAAGAGATGCAGCTCCCGGAATTTTTCGAAAAAGTGCGGGAACTGAAGAAAGTGACGGAGGCGGGATTCTGAAAGAAGCCGCGCAGCTTGAAATTCCGTGATTTGTGGCAGTCTCCTTTTTCCACGTCTCGATCCCGCTCACATGATTACCGTGACAATCGTCACTCAACGTGCTGAACGTCGATTGCCGCATTGACATTTCTTCCGTATATTGATGAGAGAATGGGAGATCAGGTCACATGATTGTCATGAAATTTGGAGGCACGTCCGTCCAGGACGCCGTTGCAATCCAAAATGTAAGCCGTATCATCGCCGCGCGACTCGGGGAAAAACCGCTCGTCATTGTCTCCGCATGCGCAGGGGCGACAAACGCACTTATTCGTATCGCTCAAAAGGCGGGGGATGGCCATGAAGCACCCGCCATCGCGAGCCTCCATGAGCTGCGCGACCGGCATATCTCCATCGCCGGGGAACTTCTCCCGGGCGCCCACGGGAGCGTGCTGCAATCTCTCCAGGCCGACTTCGATGAGCTCGAGCAGCTCGTCAGGAGTATCGTCGTTCTCAGGGAAGTCACACCCCGGACTCTCGACCAGGTAGCAGCGTATGGCGAACGCTGGTCTTCACTCTTGTTGCACGCCGCCCTGAACCATCAGGGAATTCCGTGCGAATGGATCGATGCCCGCACGGTCATGGCTACCGACAACGAATTTAGCCACGCAACGCCGTTGCTGGATACGATCGAACACCGTGCGCAAACGTCACTCCTCCCGTTGCTCCATAAAGGCAGCGTAATCGTGACGCAAGGATTCATCGGCGCGACGCTGGATGGGATCACGACAACGCTTGGCCGAGGCGGATCGGACTACTCGGCTGCCGTGCTGGGTGCTGCGCTGGGGGCTGCGGCAATCCAGATATGGACTGACGTCGATGGGATGATGACTGCCGATCCTACGATCATTTCCGATGCGCAACTGATAAAAGAAATGAGCTTCAACGAGGCTGCCGAACTCGCCTACTTCGGCGCCAAAGTATTGCATCCGAGCACGATTCTCCCCGCAATCAGAAAGAACATTCCGGTATGGGTCCTCAATTCAAGTCGTCCTGAATCTGCAGGTACGCTGATCACCCACAAGTCGACGCAGGAACCCGACAGCGTGGTGAAGTCGATTGCCTATAAGAAAGGGATCTCCGTCATCACTGTCCAGAGTACGCGCATGTTGATGAGCTATGGGTTTCTCGCCCGTGTCTTCGAGGTTTTCGCGCGTCATAAGAAGAGTGTGGACGTGGTCGCGACTTCCGAGGTGGGGGTTTCGATGACCGTGGATAACCGCTCACTGATCAGCCAGATCGTCGAAGAGCTGCAGCAATTTGCCGACGTCCAGGCACACTACGATCGGGCCGTCGTCTGCGTCGTCGGCGAGGGGATGAAACAAACCAAGGGAATTGCAGCAAGGGTGTTTACGGCCCTCGGGAATGCAGGTGTAAATGTCGAACTCATCTCGCACGGGGGTTCCGAGATCAACCTTACGTTTGTCATCCGTGAGGACGAAGTTCTTCGCGCCGTCGAGGCGCTCCACGACGAATTTTTTTGCCTCGTCGACCACCTGACTAGCTGATCTGTCCGGTACTCTTTCGTTTCTCTCCGCCCGCGTGCAAACTTCCTACGCCCGGGAAGGACACTAACATGATGTTCAGCGCCCAACGCGAGCGCGCGGCATATGGCAATCGTTGCAGGAGGCAACGGCTCCATGACTGGATATAATCCACCCGCCGTATTGTTCGCCCATAACATTCGAAATAATCAAATTCTTTCCTTATCTTAATGCTGGATTTTCATGAAAAGGTGCATGGGATTTCTCTTACTTCTCTTTCTTGTAGAGATTGTGCTGTCACCTGCGCCATTGAAAGCACAGATTACCGGATCGCAGGATCACTCAATCATTCCGGTTTTCGCCGGTCCGACAGCTCTGGTAGCCGGCATTGCGACGCCCGGATGGTCCGCACAAGAGGGGGGCGGTATGGGGCGACGTTGCGATTCGGCGCTCCTGTGTCCGGGCGAAGAACTCGTCTACGAGGTGAGTTGGCTGAACATCTCTCTCGGCCAGATCCGCCTAAAGACTGTGGAATCGACCATCGTGGATGGACAGGTCCAGCACAACGCAATCGGATATGTCGATTCATACGACGGGCTACCGTTCGTCGATCTCCATGCCATCGATCACACGCAGATGGATGACACACTGTATTCGCGGGGTTTCAGTGCGATCGAGAAAAAGGGGGATCGGTGGCAATCCGACAAATCTCGTTACGAGCCATCGAGCAAGCTGTTAATTATTGAGAAAGCAGCACACCAGGGTAAGCGTT
>DASYTP010000324.1:0-6416 GCA_036002145.1 Bacteroidota bacterium
AGCGCGCAGCTGATCTTACCATGAGTACTTCCCGCTCGGCAGACAGTCTCGGAGTGAACGTTCGCATCGTAAATCTTACCGGTCACAAGCTCCCGACGGGGTATCCGGATGGTCGAAGAATGTGGCTGAATGTCGTCGGGAAGAGTGCACAAGGGGATACGCTATTCCAGTCCGGCAAGTATGACACGGCCTCTGCCCTACTCATCCGGGATGATAACCTCAAAGTGTACGAAGCGATTCATGGATTGACCGAAGCCCGTTCAATTTCCTACGGAATGCCTCCAGGTCCGTCTCTTCATTTTGCGCTGAATGACACCATTCTCTTCGATAACCGTATTCCCCCGAAGGGATTCCTCAACATTGCTTTTCAGTCGCGCTACGCCGAGCCGGTTGGGGTGACGTACGCGGACAGCCAGCACTGGGATGACACACACTTCTCTCTTCCCGCAGCGGTCACGGAAGTGACGGCAAATCTTTATTACCAGACGATCAGCAAGGAGTACGTAGAGTTCCTGAAAAACGAAAACATCGATAATATCTACGATTGGAACAATTGGGGCGCGAGGCTTTTCAGCGCCTGGGAGACGCATGGAAAGTCTGCACCCGTGCTTATGAATTCAAAAACGCTCCAGGTTGAACCTGCTTCAGTTGAGAATGAAATGGATAATATCGCGGCGACGTTCGAACTGTATCAGAATTACCCAAACCCGTTCAACCCAAGGACGGATTTCGGATTTCGGATAGCCGATTTCTCCGCCAGAGGCGGATCCGCCTCCGGCGGAGGATTTGTCTCGCTTAAAATCTTCGACCTGTACGGCCGTCAGGTGGAGGCTCTCGTGAATGAGAGGAAAGCCCCGGGGTCGTACCGAATAACATTCGACGGCTCAAGATTATCAAGTGGAATATATTTTTACTCGTTGGAATTCAACGGAAAGACCCAGACAAAGAAAATGCTGCTTATCCGGTAGAAGCTGATATTTGTTATCCGTTATTTGTTATTTGTCACTCGTCACAACTTCGAACTGACAACCATGAACTATCAACTACGAACTAATAACTATTAACCTCTCCATGAACTACACAACTCTCATTACTACAAAAGCCGACGGTTACGCGATCGTCCAGTTCAACCGGCCCGATGTGCTGAATGCGCTCAACATGAAAGTGATGGAAGAATTGGTCGATGCGCTCGAGGCATTCGATAGAGACGACGAGGTCCGGGCGATCATCATCACCGGGAATGAAAAAGCCTTCGCCGCCGGGGCCGACATCAAAGAAATGGCGGATGCATCTGCCGTGGAGATGTTTGTTCGGGACCAGTTTGCGCGCTGGGACCGCATTCGAAAGATCAAGAAGCCGTTGATCGCCGCAGTGAGCGGATTCGCGCTCGGTGGGGGATGCGAAGTTACGATGTCATGCGACATCATTATCGCCTCGGAGACGGCAAAGTTCGGTCAGCCGGAAATCAACATCGGCGTCATGCCGGGAGCGGGCGGCACACAAAGGCTTACTCGCGCGGTCGGCAAGTACAAAGCGATGGAGATGGTGCTGACGGGCAGGATGATTTCTGCTGATGAAGCTATGAGATGGGGACTGGTGAACAAAGTCGTGCCTGCGGAGTATTACCTCGATGAAGCCAGGGCTCTCGCAAAGGAGATCGCATCCAAACCGCCCGTTGCCGTAAGGCTTGCCAAGGAAGCTGTGTTGAAATCGTTCGACACGACGATCGAAGGCGGGCTCGAGTTCGAGCGTAAAAACTTCTACCTGTTGTTCGCTTCTGAAGATCAGAAGGAGGGGATGAAAGCATTCGTTGAAAAACGGAAACCGGAGTGGAAGGGGAGATGATGCCGGATATGATACGAGCAAATCGTACGATAGAATTGTTCGAAACTCTTAAGCTTGGAATGAGCAAATATCCAATAATCCATTATTCCATTATGCCACCGTTCGCTACTCCTCCTCCAATCCCACCCTCCGACTCCTGACATACTGACTACCGACCTACTGACTTCTGACCTACTACCTACTACCTACTACCTACTGCCTACTACCTACTGCTCTTCTCGCAACCCACACCCCGAGTATCGTAATGCCAATCCCCACGATTTGCAACAGTGAGATCGCCTCGTGGAGCGTGAAGGCGGAGAGGACCACGGCCAGCACCGGCACGAGGTTATTGAAATTCGCCGTTCTTCCCGGCCCCAAAAGCTTTACACCGTTCGACCAGATGGCATTTGAAATTCCAATGGAGAGCGCCCCCGAGGCAACAGCGGCGCCATAGTATGTCCAGTGAACGGATCCCCATTCGAGGCTCGCCATTGCAGGGGCGGCGATCAACGTCAATCCTGCGCCCCCGACTACCATCATGACCAGTGTAACCTGGAGAACGGGGTACCGGGTGAGGAGAGGTTTCTGCATAGTGGTGTTCAGCCCCCAGATCATCGCGGCTGTCAGGATCACGGCATCACCGATCAGTGCACGGGCGCCGAATTCCACTTCTTTGGAGCTTCCAAAAACGATCAGGACGATGCCGGCGAGAGATATTGCCATTCCGGCCCACATCATTTTCGAGATTTTTTCTTTGTGAAGCCAGGCGTTGAAGAACACCGTCCACAGCGGGGAAGTGGCAAGGAGAATGGCGGAGTTTCCCGCGGTGGTCATGCTCAAACCGACGATGAACGTCACCTGGTACACGACGTTCGCAACAAAACCGGTTCCTGCAAGCTTGAAGAAATCTCCGCGGGCGATCGTACGCCATTCCGCCCGCACTGCGAACATCGCTCCGACGACCAGCGAGGCGACAAGAAACCTGATAGCGTTGAAAACGAAAATGTCAAGGCCGGAGATCCCCCACTTCGCGAGCGGATAGTTCGCCGCCCAGATGATGACAACGACTGATAGCAATCCCTCGGCACGGTAAACGCGCCGATCATCGGGGTCAGTCATTCACACAACAGGTCAGGATCAGGAGAATTATTTCTTGGAATCGGATTTCTCTTCCTCCGCCTGCTGGGCTGCGGTCCACGGGGGGACGATCTTATTCATGCGCGCATAGGCGATGGCCTGCCCGAGATGCTCGTGCCAGTGGTTTGCCGCATGAAAGAGAATTCCGCGGCAGGTAGTCTTCGTCCCGAAGAAATCGGCCGGCTTATTCAAATCTTCTTCCGATATTTTGAGGGCAGCTTCTTTAATGAAGTCAAAAGATTTTTTTAGATGTGCCAGGACCTTCGCTTTTTCAGTAATTTTCTTTTCGTCCTCCTGAGAGAATTTTTCCGTCGTTTTCTGCCCGATGAGGCCGGGCATGTAATAATTGTCCGTCGCGATATGCACGAACACTTCGCTCACGGAGCGCACGCCCTCCATCGGCCGCCATGAGTACTTCCCCTCCGGCATCGCTTCTGCAAGATCGATAACCTTCTTGCGTGAATCATCGAAGTCTCGCAAAAAGATTGCCCTGAAACCGGTAATCTCCTTGTCCGGAGCGCCTTTCCACACATCCTGCGAGCGCGATGCGGTGGGAGGGAAGAGCAAAAGGACGAACACTATGGGAAGAACGACAGATCTCATACGGGCTCCTTTCCTGATCGTTGGTAAAATAGAGGTTGACGAGTAAAGATAATCATCCGGAGAGCACAAGTCAAATATTGAATTACATCCCGAATATGCATACCTTCCGTCACACGAACATCATTGAAGAGTACATGAAAAAGTTTCTCGTATTTTTGCTGAGCATGACATCTCAACTGATTGCACAACCCGCAGGCTCCCCTGCCGATTCGGTTCCCGTCATGGCGGGCTATCCGGATTTCGAGATCGTCGAAAGTGTGCCGGTTGAGACGAATCTCGATAATCCGGAGGTCCGTGACGCACGCGAGGTGTGGCTCGAAATGTTTCGGTCTGCCAGGAAGTCGATAGACATTGAACAGTTCTACATTTCCCCTCAGCAGGGGGAACCCCTCGATGACGTTATCGAGGCCGTGATCGCGGCAGGAAATCGAGGAGTTTCTGTGCGAGTGATTGTCGACACGCGGATGTACAAAACCTATCCCGGGATTCCCGACTCCCTCTCGCACCTGAAAAATATCGCCATGCGAGATGTAGATTTCGGCAAGCTGGCCGGAGGCGTACAGCATGCAAAATATTTCATCGTCGACGGAGAACAGATATTTCTCGGCAGTCAGAACTTCGACTGGCGTGCGTTGAAGCACATCCATGAGCTCGGCGTGCGGATCAGGCATAAAGATGCGGTGCAAATCTATCAGGATATTTTTGAATTGGACTGGAAAATCGCTGCAACGAATGATCCATCCATGGCCGCGAACCTCCTTGTTCCAAAACGCTACGCAACCCCTGCATGGGTCATTGGAAGCAAAGGCGACACGCTGAAGTTTTCCCCCACGATGAGTCCAAAAAGCTTAATCTTCGACTCGACGTTATGGGATGAACAGAAGATCGTCGAGCTGATTGACCGGGCGACCGGAGACGTCTGGTGCCAGTTTCTCTCGTACTCTCTCATCGGCAGGGATAAGAGCCGATACCCGGTGCTTGACGACGCACTGCGCAGAGCGGCGGCCCGCGGGGTGACCGTAAGAATGATCGTCTCCGACTGGGAGAAATCGGCTGCAGCGGAAAAGAATGTGAAGGAGCTCGCCGGAGTTCGGAATATCGAAGTGAAGTTCAGCGCGATTCCGCAGTGGTCCGGCGGCTACATTCCTTACGCACGCGTTGAGCATTGCAAATTCCTCGTCGTCGACAGCTCGTTGTGCTGGGTGGGAACGAGTAACTGGGAGAAGAGTTATTTTTACAATACACGCAACGTCGGTGTTGTGGTGGAGAACAACACCATTGCAGGCGTTCTCCGAAAAATATTCCTCAAGAGCTGGACAGGACATTACACGGAGTTGATAAATCCCTCGACTGAGTATAAACAACGAGAGCACGGAGAGCGGAAATAGTCGCGAACGAATTCTTCTCGTCCAGGAGTACCGCGATTACATGAAGGAGACTGGCCGGATATTCCCGAGGATTCGCATTCATTAAGAGGGGCCGGCCGGCCCACTCCCCCAGTTGCCATCGATTTCAAAAAGTTGTACCTTTTAAAAAGATATCTCCGATGGAATCCTTGAAAAGGCTGAATGCTCTCCTCGTGACAACCATCGCGCTCGCCAGCGTTGCCATTTCGCAGTCGGTGAATGACAGTTCCTGGATCGCGGATGGAGCAGTGAACGCCATCACTTCTTTCGGTGGGATCGTATACATCGGCGGGGAGTTCACTCACGTGGGTCCGGCGACGGGGCACGGCGCTCTCCTCGATCTCACCACAGGACAATGGGACGAAGCCTTGCCTAAAGTCAACGGCAATGTACTCGCCGTCGCCTCCGATGGTGCAGGAGGTTGGTACATCGGCGGATACTTTTCTGCGGTGGGAGGAGTCACAAGAAACAATCTCGCACACGTCGGTGCCGACAAAACTCTCGACTTGAATTGGAATCCCGATGCCGGGGGAGGGGTTTCCGCACTCTCCCTCTCCGGCGCAACACTCTACGCCGGTGGGTGGTTTACGAGCATCGGCGGACAACCAAGGAATTCTCTTGCGGCCATCGATGCAACGACGGGTGATGTCACGAATTGGGATCCCGATCCCGACTGGTTCGTTTCGACTCTCGCCGTTTCCGGATCGACGGTTTTTGCGGGGGGAGGTTTTACGAGCATCGGCGGCCTGACGAGAAAATACATCGCAGCCATCGATGCCTCAACAGGGACCGCGACAAGCTGGAATCCGGATGCGAACGCGGCGGTCTCTGCAATCGCAATTTCCGGATCAACTGTCTATGCGGGGGGGGATTTTACAAACATCGGCGGGCAGGCGAGAAAGTACGTCGCCGCGCTCGATGCCTCGACCGGGAATGCCACGGGCTGGAATCCGAATCCCGATTTCTTAGTCCGGGCGCTTGCAATCTCCGGATCGAAGGTCTATGCAGGTGGATGGTTCTCAAACATAGGTGGTCAGGCGAGGAACAACATCGCTGCGATCGACGCAGCTTCGGGAAGCGCCACAAACTGGAACCCCAATGCGAATGATCCGGTCTATGCCCTCTTGATTTCAGGATCCGCGGTCTACGCGGGGGGCCGCTTCACAACTATCGGAGGACAGACAAGGAATCATCTCGCGGCCATCGACACGACTACAGGGAGCGCCACCGGCTGGAATCCCGATGCGAACGTGTCGGTCTATGCCCTTGCTGCTTCAGGAGCGACGATCTACGTTGGAGGACAATTTACGAGCTTCGGGATGCAGGCGAGGAACCATATCGCCGCCTTCAGCGGCTCAAACGGGGCCGCCACGAGCTGGAATCCGAACATAACCGGCACCCGTGTCCTGGCAATTACCTGCTCCGGATCGACGCTCTATGCCT
>DASYTP010000325.1:0-7398 GCA_036002145.1 Bacteroidota bacterium
GGAATACCCCAAACATCGGGACGCTACAAATAAAATTCGGGGATGTGTCGATCCGGGATGCCTATCCCAGCACAGGACCCTACCGCAGCGGACAGTTCCAGCCGACGGTGAATGGCGCTCAGGCTGCAGTTGTGGATCCGAGCCTTGCAACGATAAAGTATTTTTATAAGGATGACACGCTCTTCCTTGGCTTCGACGTGGAGGACCTCGTCGTTCAATCGGTGGACCAGCTCGACCGATGGGATGGATTCAGGATCATCCTTTGCCAGCGGGATCAGCTCAACGGTGATAATGTTCTTTTTCCGCGGAGACTCTCGTTCAGGGTTGGCGGTTCCGGCACCGGAATAACCACTGAACGCCACGATGATCTCAGCGCAACCGGATGGGACTCGCTCGCGCAGGCGGTCCAGGTAGTCACGGCGTTGAAAGGCGGCACGACGATCGATACGCTTGGCGTCATTCCCGATTCCGGTTACACAGCCGAGATGCGGGTTGTCCTGCCGATGTTCGGCTATCCTTCGGGACGCGGGGATGGCGTTCTGTTTTTCGGGGCGGTGCTCTATGATGGCGATTCATTCACCCCATTTTCAGGCAGCTATGGCTCCAGGACGTGGTACATGCGTGAGGGAGACTTCAACGACGGCGCCGCCTGGTGCTACATGTCTCCCACGATCACCGTCGGAGTTGAAGAGAATGGGAAAACAATTCCGGATCAATTCGTTCTCCTTGGTAATTATCCGAATCCATTCAATCCCGTGACAACGATACGATACCTGCTGCCCCAAGTGAGCAACGTTACGGTTGAAGTTTACAATGTCCTCGGTCAGCTCGTCGGCAGGCAGCTTCTTGGCGCCCAGGGGCCGGGGGAAGCATCGGCCACGTTTAACGCCGAACGCTTGACTTCGGGCGCGTACCTATACCGCGTACGGATGTCTGCGCCGGGTTCACAGATCGAGCGCGCTTCGTTTACCGGCAAGATGATTCTCTTGAAGTAACCTCACACGGAAGAGGCGGGCCCATGACAGCCCGCCTCTTCCTGTATTACCGACGCACGCGCAAGGAATTTACCGATGGATCCGCAAGCGAGAACCGAAAACTGGAGGCACCGGCTGACGTTCGGTCTTGTGTTGTTCTTGAGCTCGTACACCGCAATCGCCGGAACCACAGGGAAGATTTCCGGACGCGTCGTCGACAACGCCACTCACGAACCTCTCGTCAGTGTCAACGTCGTCATCGTAGCAACTACCCTCGGCGCCGGTACCGACGTGGATGGATATTTCACGATCATCAACATTCCCCCCGGAAGTTACGACCTGGAGTTTCGCCTGATCGGCTATCGTCCCTATTCCGTGAAAGGTGTCCGTGTCACGACGGACAGGACGACAAAGGTCGATGGCCTTCTGGAGGAATCAGCCGTAACAACCGGCGAAGTCGTCGTCATCGCGGAACGGCCCGTTGTCGATGTTAACCTCACCAGCACAGTCTCGACGGTGACCGACAGGGACATTCAAGCGCTGCCGGTTCAAGAGCTTACGGATATCGTGAACCTCCAGGCCGGCGTCGTTGACGGGCACTTCAGAGGCGGGCGTGCAGGGGAGGTGCAGTACCAGGTGAATGGTGTGTCTGTGAATAATTCCTACGATAACTCATCGACGCTGAAGATCGACCGGTCTCTTATCCAGGAAGTGCAGGTGATTACCGGGACGTTTGATGCGGAGTATGGCCAGGCGATGAGCGGCGTCGTCAATACCGTTCTCAAGACGGGCACCGAGAACTTCGCATTCAACGGAGAGATCCTCGCGGGGAGTTTCCTCTACCCGGGCGGAGGCATCAGGAATCTGAAGCACCAGTTCGGCCCGGAGTTTGCCAACCAGAATTACCAGTTCAGCATCAGCGGACCCGCGGGGATCCCCAAGACGTATTTCCTTGTCAGTGGCCGACGATACATCTTCAACGATTATTATCTGGGCGAACGCCGTTTCAATCCGTTCGATACGGCCGGCATTTCAGACCTCTTTCGATGGCTGACGCAACCGAACGGAACGGGGAGCATCGTTGCTCTCGCCTACTCTCGTGAGTGGTCTGGTCTGGCAAAAATCACGAATCGGTCACTGCCGGATATCGAAATTAGCTACCAGGTATTGGCGAACTCTATAGAGGGGAGTAAAATTGACGACGCATTCTCTTATCGGCTTAATCCGGATGGCAAAAAGAAGCAAAAGACGACATCATTTGTCCACGGGGTGGATTGGACTCACGCAACGTCAACAAATACGTTTTATAATCTGAGTATTCGGCAGAACTATTTCGACTATCATGATTGGGTCCTCGACGACTTCAACGATCCTCTTTACGATTATGCGAGGTCGGGCGTAGGGTTCAGCGAATATGAGAATGGGGCGATATTCGCCGGCATCGATTTCGGCCGGTTTCAGCAAACAACGAATTCTCTCGTGCTGAAAGGAGCCCTGACGGGTCAGATAACCCGGCAACATCTCGTAAAAATAGGTGGCGAATTTCAGAGTTCAGCTGTCGACTTCGGAACGGCAGGGACGCTCACCTACAAGGGAGATACGCTCTATCGATATGTCGATTCTCCCCCGGACTACCCCGGGGTGCAGCACTATCACCCTGTCTCGGCGGCGGCGTATCTCCAGGATCAAATTGAGTGGAACGATCTGACGTTTCATGCCGGGCTGCGATGGGAATATTTTAATGCCCGGAGTTTCCTTCCGAGTGATCTGGCAAACCCTGCAAACGCAATTTCAGGCGCACCTCCTTCTGTCCCCCGTCGTACAACGAAGAAAGTCACCTACGCGCCGCGTATCGGCGTCTCTTATCCGATCACACCGACGTCATCCGTGTTTTTCTCGTACGGTCATTTCTATCAGCTTCCACCGCTGAGGGACATATTCACCAATGCAAACTATGATAAGCTCGCAACACTGCAGGCAGGAACTGGAAACTACGGTGACGTGTACGGCAATCCGGATATCAAGCCTGAACGGACGGTACAGTACGAGTTCGGATATAAGCATGCCGTGACGAATTTCCTCGGCTTAAACGTGAACCTCTTTTACAAAGATATACGCGATCTCCTGGGGGTGGAGTTTATCGACACGTATAGTGCCGCCGCATACGCGCGGCTGACAAACGTCGACTTTGGCAGCGTGACGGGATTCACGATCTCGCTCGACCAGCGACAGGTGGGCATTCTCAGTTCGACGATCGATTACACGTGGCAGACGACGCAGGGCAATTCGAGCGACCCCAATGAGACGGCGACCCGGGCGGCGGCCGGAGAAGATCCGCGCCCCCGCCAGGTGCAGTTGAATTGGGACCAGCGCCACACCCTCAATGTAACGGCTCAGCTTTCGCAACAGGGAAACTATTCCGTCAGTACGATCGTCCGGTTTGGCAGCGGTCAACCCTACACGCCGGAAATTGGTTCGGGTTTTGGAGCGTCAGTGGAAAAAAACTCCGGACGCAAACCGAACGGTTTGCTTGTGGACTTTCGGGCAGAAAAGTATTTCACGCTGGCAAGTGAGAGCATGAGTCTCTTCCTGCGCGTGTTCAACGTGCTCGACAGCCGTTATTTTAACGGCTTTGTCTTCGCGAACACGGGAAGTCCGGACTACGGTTTGTTTCCGCTGTCGCAAGATAGGAACAAGCTTGCAGATCCAACACGATATTATGCTCCTCGCCGTGTCGAGATCGGTGTTTCCATCAACTCATCCTTTTGATCATGGAGAGGTCTTTAATGCATGTGAGATCGTCTCGTCACCTCATTCTCATGATTACGCTCGCGCTGGTTTTGGCGGGTCGTCTCGACGCGCAGGTTTACACCCCTGTTCCGAAGGACCGCCGAAGCCGCATCGATGCCGAACGCCAGGGGTTTCACGATGCCAACAACATCCGGACCGTGTTTCTCAACTATGGAATGGTCGGCGACTATCCTGCAAACCCGGGTGGTGTTGATCTGAGCGTATTTCATTCCGTCGAAGTCCCAAAAGGAAGCGGACTGAACTACACGGATGGGATTACTCCGTTCGTGCTGGCGAAAGTCCATTTGACGAACGGAGATTCCTCGTTCATCATGGAAACGGGCTATCGCGAACGCCAGGAGCAGAGTCCGTTTTCCACGCTGACGATGCGGTTTGAACCGAGACCCGGCTATTTCGAGGCAAGCCCCGACGTCAACAGGGCGAGGTCTCCGGCGATCAGCAATGACCCCAGGACATGGCCGCCGGCCTGGCCGGATAAGGACGGTACCTGGAACGGTACCTGGAACGGCTACTTCGGCAAGCAGCCTGCGGCGGATCAGGAATCCTTTACCGTAATGGACGACGACTACTATGACAAATGGAGATCGCTCTACTACCCCGACAGCCGGGACTCCACGCGCCATGGCCTCGGATTGCGTGTGGAGGTCCGGGGTTTCCAATGGGCAAATCCTCAGGCGGGCAACGTGATCTTCTGGCATTACGATATCACGAACGAAGGGACCACCGACTACCCACTGGAGGGAGAGAAGGAAAATATCATTTTCGGACTCTACATGGATGCGGGTGTGGGAGGATCAGCCCTCGGTTGTGATGGTGTGTACGAATCCGATGATGATAATGCGAAATTCGATACAACGTCGGGATTGAATCTAGTTTACACATGGGATTTCTTCGGTCACGGCAAGGGGCTGTCGAATCCGTGTTTCCCCACGGGTTACCTCGGCTACGCATATCTGGAGACGCCGGGCAAGCCGGGGGATGGTGTCGACAACGATAATGACGGTATCCTGGATGAGAAGCGAGACGGGGGCCCCGGTGTTCTCATCCAGGGTCGGGATGCCATTCTTGCCTACGCGGCGGCTCATTACGACACTACGAAATTCAGCGCGTCGTATGGGCCGATCACCCTGCGACCCGCAGTCGTTGCAGGTCGATGGTGGACGGGGGACGAAGATCTCGACTGGGTTGCCCTGGCGGACGATACGGGCGAGGATGGAATTTTCGGTTCGAATGACCCAGGTGAGGGGGACGGAATCGCAACTTCCGGTGAAGCCCACTTTGACCGAACAGACAAAGACGAATCTGACCAGATCGGCCTGACCGGATTCCAGATGAACTACATCAACAATCCCGGAGGTATTCCTGACGATATCGTTTTCTACCGCACCGGGAGGCCGCCGCATCAGGATTGGCCAAAGGAGCTCTTCGAGAAATGGAGCAGCCCTTCCTTCAATACACGATTCGATCCGCGTTCGGGAGCAACGAATATCAACATCGGCTTCCTCTTCGCCTCCGGGCCATTCACCCTGAAGGCGGGCAAGACCGAGCGGTTCAGCCTCGCGCTCGCGTACGGCGCTGATCTGCAGGACTTGCGATCAACGGTGAAAGTTGTCCAGGCAATTTACAACGCAAACTACCAGTTCGCAGTTCCTCCTCCGCTTCCCACATTGAAGGCCGAGACAGGTGACGCGTACGTCCAACTAACGTGGGATGATGCGGCGGAAAACGGCACAGATCCGGTTACTACTGTGAACGATTTCGAAGGTTACCGGATTTATCGTTCGACCGATCCGGAATTCAGAGATCCGCGCATAATACAAACCGGCCGTGGAACCGGCCCCATCGGCAACGGGAGACCGATCGCACAATTCGATCTCAAGGATGGCATCGGCGGTTATTCGGAAACGACTGTTGAGGGAGTTGCATATTATCTCGGGAACGAATCCGGCATCACCCACACATTCAGAGACGAAACAGTGGTGAATGGTCAGCAGTACTACTATGCCGTTTGCCCCTACGATTACGGCCCCAGCATCAGGTTGCAGAATCAAAACGTCTTTACCTATTATCCATCCGAAAGCGCTATTACGGTTTCCAGAACTCCACGCGGCGGGACAATCCTGCCGAAAAACGTCGTGCTCGTTCGTCCCAATCCGAAAACGCTCGGGTATACTGCAGGGGAAGCGTCGGATGTAGATCGTACTGGAGGCACGGGAACGGGAACAGTAAGCGTGAGGGTCCTGGACTCCAAACTCGTTCCGGGAAACCATCTCTTCAAGATCACGTTCAACGTAAGAGCGGACGAGGTGCATGCGAATTCGTACAACCTTATCGATAGCACAACAGGGGAGATCATCTTCAAAACCGGGAGAGATTTCGCGGGCGAAGGTACGGGGATTTCCGGCGCCGGAGTGCAACCGGTAGTTTCAACACTTCCTACCGTAGTCGTGGATACGCTTCGCAGTGGATTCGCAGCCGGCAGTACAACCAACGCCGAACTCGAAGTGACCTATTCACGACAGGCCGTCATGCCGATCACTCTTCGCCGGAGTGGATTCCCTCATGACTTGACGATCACCTTCTCCAACATCGTCCTGGATACTGCCGAAGGGCTTTTCCCGTTTCCGAGTTTCCGAAAACCGGTAAAATTTCGTGTCATCGCTCATACCCCCGAAGGCGACCTGCATATCCGGTGTAAGTTTGTCGACCTGAACAACGACTCCACGCTGAGCCCGAATCCCGGAAATTCGGAAGAGATTCTCATGCTCACCGGAGCCGACTCCCTTCCGACGAATGCGCGGCTAACATGGTCAGTGCAGATCAGGAACGACATCGCATCCACCGTGCGGCCGACTCTTGGAGATGTCTATGAGCTCAAGCTCCTCTACCCGTTCGCCGAAGGAGATATCTTCACATTCACCACGAAGGGAGAGTCCGTCGAATCCGAAAAAGCAAAAACGGAGTTCAACGCGCCATACGTGGTTCCCAATCCTTACGTCGGTGCGGCGAGCTTCGAGCCGGGCCTTTTCGCGACCTCCGGCCGGGGCGACCGGCGAATCGAATTCCGCGGCCTGCCGCAGAACTGTGCAATCAGAATCTATTCGGTTCATGGCGACCTGGTGCGGACACTCACCCACGATGGATCTACCGACGGCATGGTTGCCTGGGATCTCCGGACGAAGGACAACCTCGACGCGGCCCCCGGATTGTACGTTTATCACGTCGATGCCGGGAGTGTCGGAACCTACGTCGGCAAGTTCGCCATTATCAAGTGAGCGAGGTGAACATGAAACGAAAACTCTTTTTGAACGGATTCCTTCTCCTCATTGCGATACAGGCTTGCGGACAATCGAAAACCGGAACAAGCGTGGCTCAGTTCCTGCTGATCGAACCGAGCGCGCGGATTGCCGCCATGGGGAACGCGGGATCAACCATGTATGGTGAGATCCAGGCGGCATACTACAATCCGGCCGCGATCGGACTCTTCCCTTCGAACGGGGTGCAGTTTACCCACAGTCCATGGTTCGCGGATATTAGTTATGAATTCGCCGGGGCCGGTATAACTCTCGGCACCTTCGGAAACGTCTATGCAAGCGTCACATCGCTCAACTCG
>DASYTP010000326.1:0-9119 GCA_036002145.1 Bacteroidota bacterium
CTCGCCGTACAGGTTTTATCAATTCTGGTATAACACGGATGACCGGGATGTCGCACAATATTTGAAATTCTTCACGTTGCTGCCGGAGCAGAAAATACTTGAGCTTGAGGCCTCGATCATCGCCTCACCGGAAAAGCGTGAAGCGCAGGTAACGTTGGCACAGGAAGTTACGAGAATGGTGCACGACGAGACCGCACTCGCCCAGGCGTTGAAAGCGTCGAAGATTTTCTTTGGCGGAGAGATCAGCGGTGTTGGAGAAGGCGAGTTGTTGGATGTGTTCAGCGACGTACCGTCGGTCGAGATCGCGAAAGATCAATTCGCGGCGAATGGCGTGCCTTTGATTGAATTGCTGTTGACGGCCGGAGCAACGAAATCGAAGGGCGAGTCCCGCCGCCTTCTCGAGAGCGGGGGCATCTATCTCAATAACAAAACTGTGTCCGAGGTTGATAGGAAAGTTGCCATAAATGAGGCGATTCATGGGAAATTTATTGTGCTGAGAAAGGGAAGAAAGAGTTATTTTTTGGTGAAAGTAATCTGAGCAAGAAGATTTGAACACTGATGACGCAGAAAATACACTGATGTACACGGATATCCGCGTTGGAATAACTTAAGACCCAACGGGGGGGCTCTCTGACCACCAACGGATTCCGGCCTGGAACATCGCTCAGGCCGCTCCTGACGGAGGTTCACATGCCTTCCGTTCCCTTGTTTACAAACAGTATGCCCCTACGGGGCAATGACTGACAAGAGTCAGCAAACTCGATTGGTCTCACCCATCGAGTAGTGCGTCAGTTCGGATCAGTGAACCACGATCTAAGTGAGCATCCACTCTCAAACCCATGTTTTGCGCCGCCTCCCTGCGAAGTCGAAGATCCTGCCCTCATGCGGAGAAGGGGACACGGGGGAGGTCGATACAGGCCATCACTTCAATCCGATGCACTACCACCCGTCGAGTCCCGTTAGGGACGGACTGTTTATAGTATATGGTACAGAAATCCAGGAACAAGCTCCGGAGGAGCGGCCTGTGATCATTGTGGTCACTCCATTCATCCTCAGTCAAACTCATACCGTTGCGGGAACATCTCTCCACCTCCGCGAGTATATCAGATAAACCAAGATCGCTAGGTTCAGCTTTCGGCGAACGCGCCTCGTCCAAACTCCTGGTGCATCTGCGGCATCAAAGGAATAGCGAGGATCGGTTCCACATTCCGGAGTGAGCTTACACCAGGCTACGAACGAGCTCATGTCCATTTGAAGAGGAGTATTGTATGAAATCACATCGAAGTTATTATTTTCATCTCGCCGGGGTAACGTTGATACTCGCGGGTTTCATAGCGGTATTCGTCGCCGCGAAGATGGGGGATCGACAACTGCTTAGCCATCTCGTCGAAGTCTTCACACGATACAATAAGCAATTCCCGGCGGATCGCGTCTATCTGCACTGCGATAAACCATTTTATCGGCCGGGAGAGTCGATCTGGTTCCAGGCATATGTTCGGAACGGGGAAGATTTGAAACCGTCGCAGCAGAGCGACATTCTTCATGTGGAGCTCATTAATCCGAAAGGATCCGTAGAGCGGCAATATTCCCTCATTCTGAACGATGGCGTGGCAAGCGGAGATTTTGCACTCGATGAACAAGCCGTCGGTGGGTTGTACAAGCTCAAGGCGTACACCAACTGGCTGAAGAACGATGACGATCCGTTCTGCTTCGAGAAGGAAATTCAGGTCCAGTCGGTGGTGCTTCCACGGCTGAAGATGAAACTTGAATTCGAGCGCAAGGCGTACGGTCCGGGGGACGAAGTCGTTGCAAAGTTTGAAGCCGCATCGCTCGCGAACAAGCCCTTATCGAATTCAGATTTGACAATTGTTGCTGCGCTTGCCGATAAGCGAATTGTCGAGAAAGTGGAGAAAACCGACCGCTCCGGCATGGCATACGTCCGGTTCAAGCTTCCTCAAAATCTGAATACAACCGATGGATTGCTCTCGCTCCTCATCAAGAATGATGGAGAGATAGAATCGATCTCGCGCTCGATACCGATCGTCCTGAATAAAATCTCACTGAAGTTCTTTCCAGAAGGGGGCGATCTCGTCGAGGGACTTCGTGGTCGTGTCGCATTTCAGGCACTAAATGAATTCGGTAAGCCGGCGGACGTCGAGGGAGTTGTAGTCGACGATGATAAAAATGAAGTCGCGCGCTTCGCGAGCTTTCACCACGGGATGGGCGCATTTGATTTGACGAAAGTCAAGGATGCCAGGTATCGGGCAAAGATCACCAAACCGGAAAACATCACTGAAACTTTTGACCTTCCGGAAGCTCTTCACCACGGATACACACTAGGCATTCAGTCCGGCTCCGGGGGATCACAGATGTTCAACGTTGGATCTACCGAGGTGGAAGAGCTTTCAATCATTGCCCAGGTGAGGGGGAGGATCTGTTTTTCGCAATCATTTGCCGCAAGTGTTGGGGCCAATCTGATCCCAATACCTTCCACCGATTTCCCGGCCGGAGTCGTTCAGGCAACGCTCTTCGATCATGATGGTATTGAACGTGCCGAACGATTACTGTTCCTGAACAAACAGAAACAACTGAATATTCGGCTTACAACGGACAAAGACAAATACCTCCCCCGTGAAAAAGTCGAATTGACGATCGAAGCGACCGATGCACGAGGAGTTCCCGCGCCGGCGAGCCTTTCACTCGCAGTTGTGGACGATAAGCTGATTTCCTTTGCAGATGACAAGTCGGGGAATATTCATTCACAGTTACTGCTCGAGCCGGACATTCGCGGGAAGGTGGAGGAAGCGAGGTTCTACTTCGATCCCGGCGAGCCAAAAGCCGGGCAAGCGCTCGATTATTTGTTGATGACTCGTGGGTGGAGGAGATTGGTGTGGAAGGAAGTGCTCTCCGGCACAACGCACAAAATTACGTATCCCCCCGAGCGGACGATGGTTGCCGGTACAGTAAGGAATTTCATTGGCGGTAATCCACTCTCAGGTGTCGAGGTAATCCTCAAGGAATTACATCTGCACGCTTTTACGGATAGAGATGGCCGATTTTCCTTCAGACTTCCTGACGTAAAATTTCCAGTAACCGTTTCAATCTCGGAAAAAGAATTATACGCGCACGATGTCTCACTGAGGGACTATAACGACCATCTCAACATCGAAGCTTCGCGAACAGGGGATAAAGTCATCGTCACGGGAAAAGTCGTTGACGAGAATAAGCAACCGCTCCCCGGCGTCACAATACTCGTCCTTGGTACAAATAAGGGCGCTTCCACCGCTCCCGACGGAAAATACCGGATCATCGGTATCCCGTTCGGCACGTACACCGTTCAGGCCCGGGCAATCGGATTTGGAGCGCAGGATAAAACCGGGGTCAGGCTTTTCTCCGGTGAAACCACACAACTCAACTTCGAGCTGGCTTCAAGTTGGGTCGAAGGTAAAGAGGTCAGGATAATCGCGGACGCGGAACTCGCCAACGCCTTCACGCCGGCGGACGATATCAATTTACCGAAACAGAAAATTGAAAACTTCCAGGACGTCAAAACGGCTGCAGATGTACTCAAGCTGCAAGCCGGCATTGTAAACCATGGAAATAATCTGTTCCTGCGCGGCGGCAGGAACAATGAAGTGCAATATCTCGTGGACGGAAGGCCGACCAATGAGCCTTCACCCGACGGAGCCGCAGGCATGGCCATGCAGCTCCGATTCAGGAAGGACGAGAATAAGGAAGCTGCTATCCAGGCGCTCCCCCCGGTAGTCTATTATCGCGCGAGAGAATTTCCTTCGCCGGGCTACGCCGTCAATGACGCTCCTGCGCAGCGCTCAGATTTTCGGTCGACAATATTTTGGAAAGGAAACGTTTCTGTTGATCGGACCGGAAAGGCTGTAGTCACATTTTACAACTCCGATGAAATTACGTCATTCCGCGCGACCGTCGAAGGCGTGTCAAATTCCGGGCTCGTGGGACGTGCAGAGAAGGGATACTTCACGCAGTTGCCGTTCAGTCTCTCGACAAAAGTTCCCATTGAAGTTTCCATGGGCGACCGCGTAACGATACCGCTGATGTTAAAAAATAATTCGACCGGAGCTATCATCGGGACGTTGAATGTTCATTCACCGGCATGTTGGAAGCCCGTCGGGATCACAGATATCGACCAGCGAATAGAGCCTGGCGTCACCAAGACATTATCACTCGTTTATGATGTACTCAATAAGCCCGGAAAAGACTTCATCGAGATTTCATTTCATACGGAAAGATTAAGCGACGCATTTCGCCAGGAAGTCGACGTCGTCGAGCGCGGATTTCCGCAGTCGCTTTCATACTCCGGCAATGAGCGGGAAAAATCGTTCGTTCCGCTTCTCACCAGGCCGGTTGACGGGACCCTAAAGTGCCGGCTCACGGTGTTTCCCTCCGTTACAAGCGACATCATCGCAGGGATTGATGCGATTCTTCGCGAGCCATGCGGTTGTTTTGAACAGACATCCGGGAGCAATTATCCCAATGCCATTGCGCTCCGTTATCTGGAAGCGAACGGCATCAACGACGTTGCGCTCATATCGCGCGCGAAGAATCTTCTGGATGATGGCTATAAGAAACTTGTTGCGTTCGAGACAAAGGACAAAGGCTACGAATGGTTCGGACAATCACCGCCGCACGAGGCTCTCACGGCTTACGGCCTCATGGAATTCAAGGATATGGAGCCGGTGTACGCGAGCGTCGATAAGAGCATGGTCGACCGCACGGCGAAGTGGCTGCTCGGCCGGAGAGACGGGAAAGGCAAGTTCTTGCGCGACCAGAAAGCGATTGATTCTTTCGGCCGGGCGAACGACGAAGTCTCGAATGCCTACATCGTGTACGCCCTCACCGAGGCAGGATACACTGATATCAAACAAGAATATGCCGCTTCCTATCAGACTGCGCTGGCGAGCAACGATCCGTACCAGCTCGCTTTAATGGCGAACGCGAGCGTCAACATGAAATCAAAAGACCAGACTCAAAGACTCCTCGCAGTGTTGTTGCATGCGCAGGAAAACGATGGAAGCTGGACCGGTACGACACACTCAATAACTCAATCCACGGGTATCAGCCTGAAAACTGAGACGACATCGCTTGCGGTCCTCGCTTTATTGAAAACGGGTAACCCTGATGGGAACGCACTCAGCAACGCTGTAAAGTATATTCTTTCGTCAAGATCGGGATACGGAGGCTTCGGATCCACGCAGGGAACAATCCTTGCCCTCAAAGCTCTTGCCGAGTACGCAACGTATTCAAAACAAACTTCGGAAGCAGGAGATGTCTACGTTGAGGTCGGCGGTAAGCGTGTCGCCTCGAGGCACTATGAAAAGGGCGAACGGGATCCAATCGTCCTCGACGGTATTGAAAAATATCTCGATGCCGCCGGTGTAGCCCAACAGGTGACGATTGGCATGGGAGACACGAAACACCCGCTCCCTTACACGTTCCTTGCCTCCTGGAATACGGATCTTCCGCTCAGCTCGGACTCCGTAAAGGTCGGCCTGAAAACGAAGTTCTCCCGTGATACCATTCGCACAGGAGAAACGATCCGGCTGACAACGGAGCTGTCGAATCTCACCGCCACCGGATTGCCGATGACCATGGTCATGATTGGAATTCCGGGCGGGCTTTCTCCGCAGCCGTGGCAGCTCAAGGAGCTTCAGGAGAAACATCTCTTCGATTTTTACGAGATCAAAGGAAGATACATCGCGTTGTACTACCGCCAGATTCTGCCGTTGGAAAAAAAGATCATCAATCTCGACCTGAAGGCGGATTTTCCCGGAACGTATGAGTCGCCCGCGTCGTGCGGCTACCTGTATTATACAAACGAGCACAAGGCGTGGACGGCAGCACAGAAGGTTACGGTGATGAGATGATTCAGGATTCAGGTCACAGGTTAGGGGTTTCAGGTTTGGGGTTACAGGTCCGAGGTTGGGGATTTGTATGAAGGCGGTATACGAATTAGTTGCCGGCAGCTGAAGAGGGGGCGTTGCTCGTCAATTTGGTGAGTCGCCGGCCAAACGCGGCCATTTTCCGTAAAGGAGGCTTCCAGGGAGATCTCCTTTCCTTATTTTCCTGAATAAATCCATCCTCCCGGCATTCCTGATCAAAAGTTACTCATTTCGATTGACTTTGTATTCTCCTCCTGTTATTTTATTCCAATGAATTTATTCAGGGGCGCAATTCTTTCCCTCTTGTTCTATTGTTTCGCTCTGGAAACGGTCTCGCAGAACCTGGGCTTCAGGTTCGAGACGATCTCCGTCGATCAGGGCTTATCGCAAACTTCCGTCTGGTCGATTCTTCAGGACCGCGATGGATTTATATGGATCGGAACGGCGGATGGTTTGAACAGATACGATGGTTACACGTTCACCGTGTTCCGCCACAACCCCCAGGATCCGAGTTCATTGACAAATAACAACGTGGCAACTCTGGCTCACGATAACGATGGGAATATCTGGATCGGTTCCCGCAGCGGGCTGGAAAAATACGAGCTTGTCACGGGGACATTCTCACGACTCGCCAACACTCAGAAGTATAAAGGCACATTCCTCGATACCCTCATCGGTAAAGTATTCATCGATCGCGATGGCGTCATCTGGACAGGAGGTATCTCCGAGCTCGGACGCCTGAATCCGGCCACGGGTACTATCGAAACATTTCCCCGGATTCATCAACTGATTGCGCTCCCGAATAACATCCGGCCCCTTCTCGAGGATTCCGATGGTGACATTTGGATTGGCACCATGGAGGGATTTCTTCTTTATGATCGCAAGTCCGGGGAGCTCGGGAGAGTTAAAGTGCCAGGGATGCGTGATCCGGGCTACGGGATGATCGCGTATGAGAGTCGCGACGGCGTCATTTGGCTCGGGACTTCAAAAAGCCAGCTTGTATCATATGAGAAAAAGAATAACGCCTGGCGGGTTTGGACGAATCTTCCGGCTTCTCTTACCAGTGTCAATTTTAATTCCTTTCGAAGCATATGTGAGGATGAGTACGGCGGATTATGGCTCGGAACCCAGTATAGCGGCCTCTTTCTCCTCGATCGCGCAGCTGAGACCTTCATTCGGTTCATTCCTGTAGAAGGGGGAAAAAGCAACACACGCTACGAAGGCGTCATTCAAATCTATCGCGATCGTTCAGGGTTATTGTCGGTCGGCTACGACGGCGCCGGCATCGTCAAGATCACCCCCCACCCTAATAAATTCCCTCTCATTCAATTTCCCTTGACGGGAGGAACGGGCACCGGTGACAATTTTTTTAAATCGATCATGGTCGATCGCTCCGGTGTGATCTGGGCAGGTACCTTCGATAAGGGACTCAAAGTATTCGATCGACGAAGCGATAGCCTGAAAACGTTTTTGCACCGGCCGGAAGATCCACGAAGCTTGAGAAGCAACACCGTGCTCTCATTGTACGAAGACCGTGAAGGCGACATATGGGTCGGAACGATCAATGGTGTGGATGTGTACGAACGTGCAACTTCAACCTTCCGACATCTTACAATGCCGCGGTACGAAGGACCGGGAGCTGGAGTATTGACGGGTAGCTCGATCTGCGAAGACGGGCAGGGAACGGTATGGATTGGATCGACACCCGGATTGATAGTTTGCGATTCGTCGAAGTCGCGGCTGTCGTTTATGAAGGCGTACGATTCCTCGGGCGCCGAGCTCCGGCTCAACGTCGACCGTCTGCAGCCTGCCCGGGAGGGGGGATTGTGGATCGGCACGAACGCAAACGGGCTGATCAAACTTCCGAAGGGGGGAGGCGCGTTACACCAATCTGAATCCGGGAACATATATCTTTCGCGTCAACGGAACGAATAATGACGACGTCTGGAGCGAGCGAGGGGCTTCGGTGACGATTCACATCCTGCCCCCCTGGTGGAAAACGTGGTGGGCGTATTGTTTGTATGCAGGCGTGCTGGTTGGATCCGGCGCCGGGACACGCTGGCTGATCAATAATTGGAAGATCATCCTCGCCAGCCGGAAGGCACAATATGTTTCTCATTACAAATTGTTGGAACAGCTCGGGGAAGGCGGAATGGGCAGAGTGTACAAGGCGAGCGACGTGACGACCAAACAGACCGTAGCCTTGAAGGTGTTGAATCCGACACTGCTGAAAGACTCCGAAAACCGAAAACGGCTGATGAACGAAGGTCAGCTCCTCTCGTCGTTTTTGCATCCGAACATCGTAAGAGTGTACGAAGTGAGTGAAGCCGGGACTCAAGGATAAATCGCAATGGAATTTCTCCCGGGCGGGACATTGAAGGATTTCCTCGATGCCTCTTTTCCCCTTCCCGGAGACGTATTGAAAAAAATCCTGCTCCAGATGTGCAGCGGGCTTTCGGAAATCCACCGGCATGGTATTATTCACCGCGACCTGAAAACGGGAAACATCATGCTCGATGCTCGATGCTCGATCCTTGATGCTCGATACTCAATACTCAGTGCTCCACGCTCTTTGCACCTGAATCCTTAATCATGAATCTTTTATCTTAACACTCAACACTCCAATATTCCATTATTCCATCCTTCCATCCTTCCAATAATCCATCACACCATCCTCCTCATGCTCCCCCTCTCAGATATCCGTCAACGCATTCAAAAGCTTCTCGGTGATGGCGTCAGCCAGGTCTCATCGGCGTTTATTGGACTTTCTTCGGGTCTGCAGGGTTCGGCAAATTCAGCCGATCTTCAGAAGAGGGTGGACAAACTCTTCAAGATGCTCATGGAATCAAACCGGATGATTTCTGGTGAAGTGAACGCCCTCCTCGACGTGCTGGAGAAAAACGATCAGCGTTTCGCTCAAGTCTCCGAGGAAAAGCACCGTCTCGAGGTATTGTATACATCGGGAATACTCTTTTCTTCTGAAACCGAGCTGAAGCCATTGATGGAGAGGGCTATCGACGTTGTCGTCCGGGAGCTCGGTGCAGATCAAGGATTTATCGTGCTCGTGGATGACCGGGGAGAGCCGGACACGATTTTTTCTCGCAATATGAATCCCGACGAGCATCCTGAAGCGCGGGAGATGAGCACGACCGTGATATGGAGTACCATTGCGCACTCCAGGCCGGTGCAGGATACGGTTTCAGA
>DASYTP010000327.1:0-4118 GCA_036002145.1 Bacteroidota bacterium
CCCGACAATTGCCCGCATGGTGCTCAGAGATACCACGGAGAAAAAGAAGATGGAGGTGAAGATTCTCCAGGCGCAGAAAATCGACAGCATCGGTAACATGGCGGGCGGCATTGCACATGATTTTAACAATATCCTGACGGCGATTCTCGGATCTGCATCCATCATGCGCAGAAAGGTCAAGGAGGACGATCGATGGGTGAAGTATATCGACCTGATTGAGTCAACCTCCCGCCGTGGCGCCGCTGTGACGCGCCAGCTTCTGACGTTCGCACGAAAAAGCAATCCGCACATCGAGCCAGTCGACGTCAATACCGTTCTCGACCAGACCGTCCGGCTCTTTGAGGCTACGACTCCGAAATCGATTCATATCAAGTGTGTGTTGTCGCCCGAGCCGGTGATTGTCGATGGTGACGATGGTCAAATGCAGCAGGCGTTACTGAATCTCTGCATCAATGCACGCGACGCCATGCCAAACGGAGGTGTGCTCGTCGTAAATTGCAGGCCGGTGTACCTCGATGAAGTGCACGCCGATCAGTTCGCCGACGGTAAACCCGGTCACTACGTGATGATCAGCGTGGCAGATTCGGGAATCGGGATTCCAAACAGTCTTCTCAACCAGATCTTTGAGCCGTTTTTTACGACGAAGGAGCAAGGCAAAGGTACGGGTCTGGGCCTCTCGGTGGTCTACGGCGTCGTACGGAGCCACAATGGCTATGTTACTGTGACCAGCGAGGTGGACAGCGGAACGATCTTCACGATTTATCTTCCGCAATCCAGGATCCGGTCGGTCCCCGCACCTGCAACCGTAAAAAGTGCAGACCTCGTCGGTGGGAAGGAGCGGATTCTCCTGATCGAGGATGAAATCTCTGTTGGTGAAGTCGGGGCAGATATTTTGAAGGACCTCGGGTACGCGATCGACGTTGCGCACAACGGACGCGAAGCCATCCAGAAGCTTTCTGCAGATCATTCCTCGTTTGATCTTGTCATCCTCGATATGAACATGCCGCGTATGGGCGGACAGGCGACGTTCAAAAGCATCAAGGAACTTTTTCCCAGACTGAAAGTGCTGGTGTGCAGCGGCTATAGCGCAACGATGCTGGACGACGGCAAATTTACGGATTCCATCGATGGGTTCGTTCAAAAACCATATGAGCTGGAAGAATTCGCCCGGAAGATCCGTCTGGCGCTTGACGGCGCGCGCGAAGCTCAAACCATCTGACAAGTTGCAAATCAAACCGCTTCTTAGTACCTTTTGCGCGGATGCTTAACGTTACCACGCATGAATCCCATCAAGTCTATCGGTGAACAGCTGTCAGCTGCGCGTGAGAGTCTCGGGCTTTCGCTTGAAGACCTTGCCGTTGCGACACGCATCAATCTGAAATTCTTAAGGGAGATTGAAGAGGGAAGACTTCCGGGGGTTCCACCCACGTATGTTCGGGCATTTATCAAAGCATGCGCCAACCGTCTGAACCTCGATCCGGACAAATTGGTCCTGGAGCTCGAAAGGGCGACCGAAGGTCAAGATTCGCAGCAGGGAGATTACCGGATCTCCGAAGGTCAAGTCCCATCCATGTCTCAAGAAACCACGGCTGTTAGAGCGCCATCCACGGAACGCCGGCGGAGAAGTCTTCTTCTCGCATCCGGCATTGTCGGCGCGGTCGCACTTACTGCGATCGTCTGGACGGTGAGCGTTCACGGTAATCTTCCCGTTCAGGAAATTTCGCTAGCCGACGTGCCGAACGAACACGAAGCATCGAAGGCTGCCGCCAGGCAGGTAAACGACTCGGCAAGCGGGGACGTGCTTCCGGAGACTTCTCCGCCGGAACCTGAAAGCCTGATCCTTGAAGCCGTCGCCCGGGACAGTGTCTGGGTGCACGTCGTGATCGACGAGGGAGTTCAGAAGGAGTATTTTCTTCCAAGGTTCAGTCACATTCGTTGGACGGCAAAAGAGTCGTTTCATCTCTCCGTGGGGAATGCAGGCGCGATTTCCCTGACCTTGAATGGTCGGAAGGTGAGCCTTCCGGGGAACAGCTCCCGGCCCGCCACCAATGTTTTGCTTTCGCGGGAAACTCTTCACAAACTCAACAACGAGGCCTCCGGGAGGGCTAACGGATGAGCACCGGGGGAAAAACTGAGCTCGAGAGGATCGAGCAGCTCAGGAAACAATTGCGCGATCACGATTACAAATACTACGTCCTCGCCCGGCCCACCATCAGCGATACACGGTATGACGAAATGATGAAAGAACTCCAGTCGCTCGAGGCCCGGTATCCACTCCTCATCACTCCGGATTCCCCGACGCAGCGCGTCGGCGGGGAGCCTACGAAGGAGTTCGTCACAGTTACCCACACTGTACAGATGCTGAGTCTGGCAAATACCTACTCTGAAGATGATCTCCGCGATTTTGATCGTCGCGTGAAATCGCTCCTGGATGCTCAGAAGTATCACTATGTTTGTGAGTTGAAATTCGACGGCGTTTCCCTCAGTCTGCGATACACTGATGGCCTCCTGGCGCTCGGCGCAACCCGGGGGGATGGCACGCAGGGAGATGATATTACTTCGAACGTTAGAACCATCCGTTCGATCCCCTTGCGACTCCATACGGACGACAGGAGGTATCTCAATTGTGAAGTGCGGGGCGAAGTGATCATGATGAGAGATGATTTCAAGCGAATGAATCGGGAACGCGATCGGGCAGGAGAGAAGCCGTTCATCAATCCACGGAATTCCACCGCGGGAACGCTGAAGCTGCAGGATCCGAAAGTAGTGGCAACGCGCCCACTGAAATTCTATGCGTACTCCCTTCGCTCAATGACCGCGAAGCTAAAGGACCACTACGAAAATCTTCAGATGCTGCGCAGCCTGGGGTTCATGATAGACGAACACGTTAAGCGGTTCGATGCGATCGACCGAGTCATCGCTTACTGGAAACAATGGGAAGAGAAGCGGGAGAGTTTGCCTTTCGATATCGACGGCATCGTTGTCAAGCTCGATTCCCTGGCACAGCAGGAGCATCTCGGGGCGATAGCGAAGAGTCCTCGGTGGGCTATCGCCGCAAAGTTCGCGTCGCGCAGCGCGGAAACCCGATTGGTGGGTGTGACGTTCCAGGTCGGACGAATCGGCACCGTTACACCCGTTGCGGAACTCGAGCCTGTATTCGTGGGCGGCACAACGGTGAGCCGCGCGTCGTTGTACAATGAGGATTATGTTCGGGAACTCGGTATACGTGTCGGCGACACAGTGGTCGTGGAAAAAGGGGGCGATGTGATTCCGAAAGTGACATCGGTTGTTCTCTCCCGAAGACCGAAAAGCAGCAGACGACTTTCTTTTCCATTGAAATGCCCGGAATGCGGGACGAAGCTCGTACGTCCGGAAGGTGAGGCGAATTATTTTTGCGAGAATGATGAGTGTCCAAAACAGATTCGCGGGCGGATCGAGCACTGGTCGATGCGCGGTGCGATGGACATCGAAGGCCTCGGTGAGGCGATCGTCGATCAACTTGTGAGTCATGATTTTGTAAAAAACGTCGCCGATCTGTATGGATTACATGCGAACGAAGAGGAGTTGGTTTCGTTGGAGCGATGGGGAGAGAAAAGCGTTCAAAATCTCCTGGAGAGTATCGAGTCGAGCAAGCAGCGCCCATTTCACCGTGTACTCTTCGCACTGGGTATCCGTCATGTCGGTGCCGGGGTCGTCACTGTACTCTGTGAGCATTTCTTATCCATCGATGCTCTGAAATCAGCCACGCGTGAAGACCTTGAATCGGTTCATGAGATCGGACCGAAAATCGCGGAATCGGTACTTCGTTACTTTGGCGACAGGCGGCACGTTCGCATGATCGAACGGTTAAAGAAGGCAGGCCTGCACTTCCAGGTGGAGGGGAAAAAAGTGGACGGGAAACTGGGCGGGAAGACGTTCGTTCTCACGGGATCGCTTGCCAGTATGACGCGAGATCATGCGAGGGAAATTATCGAAGCGCAGGGCGGACGTGTAGCCGCAAGCGTATCGAAGAATGTCGATGCTGTGATTGCGGGCGAGGAAGCCGGCTCGAAGCTCACGAAAGCGCGAGAACTCGGCATCGATGTGTGGGATGAGAAGAAGTTCTTAACGACAATCGG
>DASYTP010000328.1:0-4934 GCA_036002145.1 Bacteroidota bacterium
GGCCTCAAATCTTCTGGTGGCTCAGAGTCTCCAACATCCCTGGTCAGTTACCGATGGCGGAGGCGGGAAGTCCTCCGGCGGCGGATATACGCTCTCTCACTCTGTCGGTCAACCCGTGGCCGGTACGAGTGTGGGGTCGGAGTATAACCTCGAGAGCGGATACATTCCGGGGCTGCGTGTCATCACCGGTACAACGTCAACGCTCGATGAAAACTTGTTCCCCGCGTGGAATCTCCTTTCGGTTCCGTTCATCGCAGGCGATATGCGCAAAACAGCCCTCTACCCCTCGGCAGTCACGAATGCATTCACGTATGGTCCCTCGGGTTACTCAGCGAAGGATACATTACGCAATGGCGTTGGCTATTGGCTGAAGTTTCCCTCAGCTCAGACGATCACGTTGAGCGGGACCTCTTTTTCCCCTGAGAGTATAGATGTTGTGACCGGCTGGAACATGATAGGAACGATTTCCTATTCTGCACTCACCGCTAATGTTGTCCCGATCGGAACTTCCATCGGGAGCTTGTATTTTGCCTATGGCATAGGCGGCTACTATTCCGAGGACACAATGAAACCCGGGCTCGGGTACTGGGTGAAGACGACAGGGAGCGGCAGGTTAGTAGTATCATCGGCCCCTGCCATTCCACCATCAACCCCATCGTCCCTGGTTGAGCTGGATCGCGAACAATCGCCCGCCAGGCATTCGTTGCCGGGAGTCGAGAAGAGCGAGGAGTTCGGATCGCTCAATGTGAGGGATGCTCGCGAGCAGGACCGTACAGTGTACTTCTCAGGGGCGAACAAGAATATCGATCTTGCAAGTTTCGAATTGCCGCCTCTGCCTCCGGGAGATGTCCTCGACGTGCGGTTCAAGACACAACGGGCGGTGGCGATGCTCGACGCCGGTACAACGGATGTTCCACTCCAGATTTCAGGTGCAGCCTATCCGATCACATTTAGCTGGGATGTTCCGGCGGTAAACAGGGGTTTTGTATTAGAAATCCGAACCGGACGCGATGGCGTGAGGCAATACCCGATGAGCGGCAATGGAAGCGTCGTGGTAGCGGACGAGGATCTCATCAGTGCGAAGATCGGAAAAGTGTTGGGGCTCGAAATGGAACTCCCGAAGGAGTATTCGCTCTACCAGAATTACCCGAATCCTTTCAATCCGCTGACAAAGATCCGGTATGATTTGCCAAAAGCTTCGCGCGTTAGCCTGAAGGTATACGACATGTTGGGGCAGGAAGTACTTACCATCGTCGATGAGCAGAAGGATGCGGGGCGATATACGGCAGAGATGAACGCGAATGCGCTGCCGAGCGGCGTGTACCACTATCGCCTCATAGCCCGTCAGAGTGAGAGCGGCCGGGCGGGTGAGTTCACCAGTGTCAAGAAGCTGCTGCTGGTGAAGTGAGACTGGATACTTATCCCTTCCAGTTTTTCAGAAACTCGATCAGCAATCTCACTCCGACGCCCGAGCCGCCCTTCGGGGCATACGGCTGAGCTTCTTCGAGGATGGCGGTGCCGGCAATATCGAGGTGTACCCAGTTGTAACTCCCGATGAATTTCTTCAGAAACAGGCCGGCGGTAATTGCTCCGGCCCACCTGCCACCGACGTTTTTCACATCGGCAACGTCGCTCTTAATTTGTTTCTCATACTCTTCAAACAGAGGGAGCTGCCAGACTCGCTCGTAGGTTTTTTCTCCTGCCCTTCTGAGTTGCTCCATGAGATCATTGTTATTTCCCATCATGCCTGTTGCATGGCTCCCCAGTGCAACAACACATGCGCCGGTCAAGGTTGCAAGATCGATAACAGCTTTTGCATTATATACCGAAGCATACGCAAGAGCGTCAGCGAGGATTAACCTGCCTTCCGCGTCCGTATTGTCCACCTCCGAAGTTTTTCCGCCGTAGTGCGTGATGATATCGCCAGGTTTCATTGCGGAGCCACCGAGTAAATTCTCGGTTGTCGGGATCAGTCCAATCAAATGCACGGGGAGTTTTAGGCGGGCCGCAGCTTCCAACGTTCCGATCACCGCCGCGGAGCCGCTCATATCCATCTTCATTTCCGACATTCCCGATGCGGGCTTTATCGAAATACCCCCCGAATCGAAGGTGATTCCTTTTCCGATAAGGACAATAGTGTCGAGCTCTTTTCGTCCGGCGTTGTGTTCGAGAATGATGAACCGGGGCGGCTTGTCGCTGCCGGAGTTCACCGCCAATAGACCGCCGAATTTCATTTGTTCGATTTTCTTCTTATCCCACACAGTCGCGCGGTAGCCGTACTTTGACGCGGATGCGCGGGCCGATTCTGCCAGGGTTTCAGGATAGATTTCGTTTGGCGGAGCATTTTCGAGATCTCTCGCAAGGTACCCCGCCTCACAGACGATGCGCGCCTCGAAGAGGGCCTTCCGGACCTCTTTGATGGAATCTTCGTGTGGATCGAAGATTGTCAATAGGCTGAGTTTCCGGAGTTTTTCCTTGTTCTCCGTGATGTACTTATCATAACAGTAGAGTGCAAGGACAGCCCCTTCGATCATCGCCCGGGAACACTCCAGCGCGTTGAGCTCTCCTGTCGATTCTCCCGGGAGCGCGATGGCAAGATGCTTCACATGCGACTGCCTTGCATATTTTGCCGCCGTGGCTGCCGCCCGCCTGAAGGATTCTCGCGTGATATTTTTTCCTTCCCCGAGTCCGACAACAAACAGGCGCGGCGCTGCGAGTTTCTTTTCGGTGGAGAACGAGACGCATTCAAATTCCTTTCCCTTGAAATCGGCCATGTTCAGCAGTTCGTCGATGCGTCTGCCCATGGTACTTCTCAGGTCGCGGGAAAGATGTTCAAGAGATGTATTGTCCTGCGTTACGAGAAGTGTAACCGCATCCGCCTTCATTTGTCGCAGTGAAGATTTCTGAGCTGAAAGTCTTACCATGATTCCCTCGTCGGTTTGAATTACGTGAGATATTTGTTCGCTTTATCGACTACACTGGCGACGATTTCGTCCAGTCTCGCATCGAATATTCTGGTTCCGGCTGCATTGAGATGTCCATTGCCGCCGAACTCTTTAGCAAGCTCATTGATCGGTATCATACCCTTCGACCGGAATGAAATCTTCACGCCATTGTTGAGTTCATTGAACAGGATGCCGACTTGCACTCCCCGTACGCTCATCGGAAAGCTCGTAAAATTGTCCGTCTCGATTTCTGTTGTCCCTGTTTTCTTGAACATTTCCTGGGTGCACACCACGTAGGCGAGCCTGCCATCATAGGCGGTTTTCATTGAGTCGAGCACTTCGCCGAGAAGCCGCATCCGGCCCGGCGACCATCCTTCGTAGACGTTTGAATACACTTCAATGGGTGAGATTCCGTATTCCAGGAGGTGGGAGACAATCCTGTGTATTTCCGGATCGGTCCGCGGATAGCGGAAAGAGCCCGTGTCGGTCATGATTGCGGTGTAGAGGGCTTGCGCGATTTCCTTGTCGAGGAGCTTTGGATTGATCGAGGTGATTATGCGGTAGACGATCTCTCCGGTTGAGGTTGCGTCGTCGTCGATGAGATAATGATCCCCGAAGGAGTGAGGTTCAAGATGATGGTCGATAACAATTTTGATTCCCTTGCTCTGGCGGATGAACGGCTCAAGTGAGCGGAGCCGATCGGGCTGGTTCGTATCAACGATAAAGATCACGTCGGCATCGAGGATGTAATCGCGGTCCCGCTCCGGCAGGAATTTGATAATGCCATTTGCCTGGTCCATCCAGCGGTAATTGTCGGGCGTTGCACTGTGGTTGATGATTGTAACGCTCTTGCCGAGTTTTTCCAGGAAGCGGGCGAGGGCAAGCTCTGATCCCAGACCATCGCCGTCCGGGTTGACGTGTGTCGTGAGGACACAGCGCTGCTTCCCGTCGATCACATTCTGTATTTTCTCAATTGCGGGAGTCATTTCAGTTGCGCCTCCAACAAAAAGGCGAGATGGTATTCTCGCCTTGCAGACTGTAGTGATAAGAGGAAGGGCGCGGGCTTATTGGATCACCCATGTCTCGCCATGATTCAGAAGCTTCTCCAAATTCCCTTCACCTTGTTGCTGGATGGCGTGCTGAATTTGACGGGTCATCTCGCCTTCATAGAGGGGTCGCTCCGTGGCATAGACAACGCCGACGGGGCGCGGCAGCTCCGGAATACTCGACATGCGCGCGAGGATGAATGAGAGCATCGTATCCCGCTCGTTGTGAACGATCAAGTCGTCGACCGAATGTTTACCGTCGTTCAATGAAACCACTTTTGGTGTAAACCCTTCGAGCTTGATCCCTTTGTCCTTTTCCTTCCCGAACACCATTGGCTTGCCATGTTCGAGGAAGATGACGTTCTCTTCCTTCGACTCTTTTTCCGTCCAGGTGAAGAACGCGCCGTCGTTGAAAACGTTGCAGTTCTGGTAGATTTCGACGAAGGCGGTTCCTTTATGCTCAGCTGCGCGTTTGATGACCTGTTGCATGTTTTTAGGATCCCGATCAAGGGTGCGTGCGACGAACGAAGCCTCGGCGCCCAGCGCAACGAGCAGCGGATTGAAGGGGTGATCAACCGATCCGTACGGAGTCGACTTGGTCACCTTGCCGAACTCAGACGTCGGCGAATACTGGCCTTTGGTCAATCCGTAAATTTGATTATTGAATAACAGTATTTTCACATCGAGATTCCGGCGACAGATGTGAATGAGATGATTACCGCCGATGCTCAGACCATCTCCATCTCCGGTGGCGACCCACACCTGAAGGTCGGGACGGGCTATTTTGACTCCAGTGGCGATTGCGGGCGCTCTGCCGTGAATCCCGTGGAAACCGTAAGTATCCATGTAGTACGGGAACCGGCTTGAGCAGCCGATGCCAGAGACGAAGACCAGGTTGTGCCGGGGCACGTTTGTTTCGGGCATCACACGCTGCACCTGGGCG
>DASYTP010000329.1:0-5220 GCA_036002145.1 Bacteroidota bacterium
AAATGAAATTATTCGAGCGAATCGTGAAAAACGGACTCAACGTTCGTCAGGTGGAAAAGCTCGTGCGGGAATATGGGAAAAAGTCCGAGCAGAAATCCACACACGCGCAGAGACGAAGCGACGCCACCGTCGGCAGTATCGAGGAGCGCATGCAGCAAATCCTCGGGACGCGTGTGAAGATCGACGTTCACGATGGGGGAAGAGGGGAGATCAAGGTTGAGTTCTATTCCAGCGATGACCTCGAACGCCTCTTTGATCTGATCTCATCCATTCAATCATAAACCTCTGTGTCCTCCTCAACTGTTCTGACAAAAGAAGCTCCCGCCCCCATCGGTCCCTACAGTCAGGGAATCGTTGCGCGCGGAGCGCTTCTGTTTACCGCCGGGCAGGTGGCTATCGACCCGCAGTCGGGTCAGGTGATCCAGGGCGATATCAAAGCACAAACACGCCGGGTGATGCAAAACCTCGAAGCGATTCTGACACAGGGAGGTGCATCGCTGGAAAGTGTCGTGAAGACAACCGTGTATTTGAAAGACATGAACGAATTCGCGGGTATGAATGAAGTGTATGCCGGATTTTTTTCGGCCAATCCTCCTGCGCGCTCGACCGTCGAAGTCGCGCGACTTCCCAAAGATGTGAAGGTGGAAATCGAAGCGATTGCATTAGTTGATAGTTGACGATTCGTAGTGGTTCGTTTGTAAGTGGTCAAATAACAATTAACTATTAACGAATAACATCTTTTGCCCTGGTTTCATTTTTTTTCATTACGCAGGGTCCCGAGGTGGATGAATGTCGGTTGGTGTTGGCTGTCGCTCCTCGGGATCGTTTGCTGCCTACTTCTTGCTCATACCTATTGTTTTTCACAGTTTGATTCAGCAGGAGTGGTTCGCGATACCACGATCGTTCCCCCTTCCATTGCTCTCCAGGATACTTCAACCGGAGTACGGCCCTTCCGACAAACGAAATCCGCATGGCTGGCAGTGGGGCTTTCGGCCGGACTACCGGGAGCCGGGCAGGTCTATAACGAGAGCTACTGGAAAGTGCCTGTCATCGCCGGGCTCGCGGGATACTGGGTGTACGAATGGGTGAAGCTCAATAACAAGTACAAAGACTTCCGGGATCAGTATAATCAGAGCATCAGCCCTTCTTCGCCATCCGGGAACCAGACGTTGCTCGGCGTCAGAGATTTCTACCACGACGAGCGTGATAAGTTTGCGTGGTACTTGGGAGCGCTGTACTTCGTCAACCTGATCGATGCCTACGTCGGCGCGCATCTTTATGATTTCGATGTCGGTCCCGATTTGACGTATGACGGAAGAATCGTCCCGAAGGTGACCGCGACAATACGGTTTCGGTTGTAGATAATTGCATCGTGGCAGGCCGGGATGCTCCTCCGGCAGCCTGGATCTCCGCCGCGATGCTCGAGAGGTCAATCTGGACTTCCATTCCCTTCTGATCGATGAACACAAATCCGGAATCAATTCTCATGTGTTTATCCATAATGTGCCGCCGCATAGTAGAGAAGATTTACGCACGCCAGATGGAGCGGAGCGTATATTACGTCGAAAACTTTCCAGGCAACCAATATCCCTGCAAAAGAGAGGGACGGATTGCGAATGAATTCGAGATATTTCTTCGAACGCTCCTCGCTGAGAAACAGGGGTACCGCTCCACTCCCATCCAGAGGCGGAACGGGGAGAAGGTTGAAGAGGAGCAGCAAGAGATTGAGTGAAAAGAAAACATTGAGGAACGCCGCGACGGTTGAAAATACCCCTTCGTGTGCTGCCGCAACCACTCGCGTAAAGTCGACGGTCTCCGGCGGCACAAAAACGTCGATAGCCATCCCCAGCCTGATTGCAACAGACGTGAGCATCACCAGGAGCAGATTTGCGGCAGGCCCCGCGAGGGACATCTTTGCGGCGCGCCTGGGATTGTTCAGCGCCCACTGAAAATTGTAAGGGACACTCGCCCAACCGATCATCCATCCACCGAGGAGGAAGGAGATAATCGGAACGACGATGGTTCCGATGGGCTCCCGCTTCATGTGAGGGATAGGATTCAGCGTAACCTGTCCGCCTTCATACGCGGTTGAATCGCCCAGCCTCCACGCCGCGAGAGCGTGGGAGGCCTCATGTAACGTTGTCGAAAAGAGAAACGCGACGTACCAGAGCAATCCGTCGACCGGATGATTCACGATGAACTCCCCAATCCTCCGACGGAGGCGGATCTCCCTCTGGCGGGGAAATCCGGAATCTCATCATGTTCCAGCCGGAAGATTCTGTTTTCCGATTGCAACGGGTTGATCGTCATTCGAGTGACAAGTGGACGGTATCCTTCCTTGTATAACACCAGGTCGATCGTAGTTGAAATGGCGAGGTTGTATTCGTGACCATTGAAGTCTGTGTTCGTCAAAATCACTCCGATTCCCAGGGAGGAATACTGAAGGCTGAACTTGCCCTGCGAGGTTGTCGTGGTCAATGGTTTCGTTAGTACCAACTGATCGACTTCGGTTACGAGGAATGCGAGAAGTCTTTCCCGGAGTGAGTTCCCGATGCTGAGGTGGATGATGTACAGTCCGTTCGTGAGGCTATCACCTGAGAATTGTGCCGAGTGGCAACCTTCGTCAAACAATTCGTTATCGACCAGCGTCATAATGTGTTCCCGTGATCCATACTCGAGCAGGGAAAGTGTTACGTCTGCCTGTTCTGTCATACAAAATTCAATGCTCACGGTTGGCATTGACTTTGCGAGAGCATGGACGCTTGCAACCGGATCAAGGTAATAAATGTAGTGGACCCCCACGCCTTCAATCGGCGCTCCCTGCGGATCCACGACTCTTCCTGAGAGGGCAAAGGTCGTGGAGACTGTCCCGATAACACCGACAGTATTCTCACTGCAGCCGAAGTATATGAGACAGGTGAATGTGAGGAGGAGGAGATATCTACGCATCCCGATGAACCCTTTCAATTGTGAAGGCCGGAAGACACACGGCAATATACTCGGCGCCGCCTGCTTCCGGCGTCGAGTACTGTACCCACTCACCCCTGGGTGCGACAACCGCCTGTCCGGATTGGATGTCGACAACTTCGCTCTTCGTCGAAACGCGGAGAACACCGGTGAGGACAACCGTGTACTCATCGAACTCGGGAGTCTGTCCGGGCTCAATCCAGCCCTGCGGACTTTTCATCCTCGCGATGCTGAGGGCGGTTGCTCCGGAGTTTACCCGTCCGATGTATTCCTCGATGATCTTCGGCTTGTTCCCTGCGGGGTGAATGACTGATGGCTGCTTCAATATTGTGAGCATACAGTTAATCTAAGTATAAACTTGAACTGATTCAACTCTTTTTACGCTCCGGCGCGGGGGCTCGAGGTGGGATAAATTGTAAGAGTAGCATGAAAACCTTATATTAACGCTCGGCAATAAGGCCACGATAACGATCCTGATCACAACAAAGGAGTTTTCATATGAGAGCCGCAAAATTACTAGGGACGTTCACCCTTTTCGTCGCCGTCATGATCACGGGTTGCAACAAAGATGAAAACCCGGTAAACCCACCCGGAGGATCGGTAACATACGTCGGTACCCTTGCAAATCCCAGCGAAACAGGATCCCTCATCCTGACATTCGCGAGTGCGCCATCCAAGCAAGCTCCACGTGCATCAGCAGGTGCTGCGACAGTCATATCAGTGAGCGGTTCAGTGAAAATCGGCGATACAACGATCGTTCTCTCCGGGACGTACAATACCGACACCGATAGCCTGATCGTCTCTGGTGGTAATTATACATTCAGAGGTACGTACGCGGATGGCACAATTTCCGGCACCTACACGGGACCACATGGATCCGGCAGTTTCACTGCAGAAGTCTCCGGTGAAGGCGACACCGTCAAGGTTTACTGTGGGACATATCAGCAGACTTCACCGGACACGAACGGCGCAGGACGGTTCAACCTGATCGTTAAGGGAAGTATCATCTCCGGTATCACCGATGATGGACTACGATTAGCTGGAATAGTAACCGAAGGTGAAGTCTTTATTCACTTCACTCTCTATCCAACCATAAATATTGCTCATGGGGTGATTGAGGAGGATGGATCGATTGTCGGAACCTACTCGGTGCCGGTAGAAAGCGGCACGGTCAGCGGCACATGGGAAGCGCATATCTGCCAGTAGCGGATGATGTCATCACGTAGATTGGTATCGTGCGACGTATCCCTGGTGGACGAGGAGGCGTCGCACTTTGCTCTTCTGGAAGATTTTTCTTATATTTGTTCCACGTTTTTGAACTTATCATAAAGGAAGTCGTAGAAATGGCACAGCATTTATCCGCAGAGCGACAGGCGCGAAAGTCCGTGACGCATCGTACTCGTAACCGGGCATACATGTCGAAAATGAAAACTGCGCTCAAGCGCGTGCGCAATGCGAAAGAGAAGGACAAGGCGGCAGTAGAGCTGAAGAAAGCGGTGAAGCTCCTCGATCAGCTGGCGGCAAAGGGCATCATTCATCGCAATAATGCCGCCAATAATAAATCCAAGCTCACCAGGTTTGTTGCGACGCTGAAGTAGTCCGATCACATTCTCTTAACGAGGAAGCCCGGCACTGGCCGGGCTTTTTTGTTCAGTGTTCAACCGGAGGAGTCCACTGTTGATTCGGAACCGGGGGAGAGGCCGGTTCGGTGATCACAATGAAGGGACGACCGGTGGACTGATGGCAGGAATTACAGACAGCAATCGCTTCGATATAGGCTTGTTGGAAAAGCTTCAACTCGCGCTTTTCGATTGCGTGCTTCATCGCAGCAACCTGAGTCTGTTCAAACGCGTCGATGACTCCGGCAAGCTTGACGCCGTTTTCCTCGGGCCGTAAAGTCGCACTCCTTTCCATGTTCTCCCGGACCTCTTCTATTTCAAACTCGGCGAGCTTCCAGTTGCCGGCGTCGGCGGCGTAATAGAGTTTTGCGAAATGGACCTGGACTCCGAACATCACTTCCCCGACCCCGGGCGCGGCAGCTTCCAGGCGCTTCAGCCGTTCTTCGAAGGAAGGTTCATTTGGAGGCCTGGTATGGCTGCAGGATCCCGCCATCAATATTATGATGAGGGAAAAAAACTTCAGCGGACGGCATTCTCGGCCTTTGAGGGTCATTTTTCGATCCTTCCAATTCTCATGAAGAGCCGGAACCTCACCTCTACCGGCTCTTCATGGTTCCAAAGAGGATTGATTTTC
>DASYTP010000330.1:0-4564 GCA_036002145.1 Bacteroidota bacterium
TGCTGCCGGTGCTTCAGCACAAAATTGACCACGGCTGTAATCGTATATTCTTCACCAAATGGTTCGCCCTTCTCTGTGATCAACACCAGCCGGTCGACGTCCGGATCGACCGCGATTCCCAGGTCGGCCCCTTCTTCCCGCACCCGGCTGCATAACTCGCCGAGGTTCTCCGGTATTGGCTCGGGTGTGTGCGAAAAAATCCCACTCACGTCGCAGTTCATCTCGATCACCTCGCAACCGAGACGCCGCAGCAAGACAGGCACAATGAGCCCGCCGGCACAATTGATGCAATCGACGACGACCTTAAATTTCCTGCTCTTGATCTTTACCTGATCGAGCATCGGCAGGTTCAACACCATATCTTCGTGCTGACGAAGGAATGAATCATCAGACGTATGCCGGCCGAGTTCGTCCCAGGTCGAGTAACTGAACGATTGCGATTCTACGATCGACAGCAGGTGCCGGTTCTCTTCCTCATTCAGAAACATGCCGCTGGAACCGATGAACTTCAATCCGTTCCAGGGGAGAGGATTATGACTGGCGGTAATGGAAATACCGCCGGCTGCATGGAGCTGTTCGGCTGCGATTTGAATCGTGGGTGTCGGGGCGACGCCGAGGGCGACCACGTCGCATCCCATCGACAGGAGCGTCGACGAGACGAGGTTACCGATGATTTTTCCCGTGATGCGTCCGTCCCTGCCGATCACGATTTTCCCCCGCTTGCAATACTGCGCAAACGCACTGGAGTATTTTACCACCAGGTCGGGCGTCAAGCTCGCGCCGACAACCCCCCGAATTCCCGATATGCTGACCATCAATGGCATCGTTCGCTGCGTGACGGATTCTCTTGAGTACGTTGACGATATCGCGATCGAATTTCTTTTGTGAATGTAGCAAACAAGGAGATGAGAAGCAAGAAATTTGAATCTCACTCATATTTTCCGTAAGTTTCGGGGAGATTTCTCATTGGTGATAGCGTCCTCCCATGCTCTCGGATTCTGAGAAACAGATGCTGCTGAAGATTGCACGCCAAACCATCGACGCAGCAATCAACGGGCGCGACGTGCCAAAGGCTGCGATTACGCAGCCTGCGCTTCTCGAGCACGCGGGTGCGTTTGTCACATTGCATGAGAACTTCGAGTTGCGCGGATGCATAGGGTACGCAGATCCGTCCCACCCCCTGTTCGAAACTGTCCGGGACGCAGCGGAGAAGGCGGCTCTCCAGGATCCGAGATTTATGCCTGTATCACGGGACGAACTGCCATGTATTGAGATCGAGATTTCAGTGCTTTCGCCGCTTACCGAAATGACTTCGCTCGATGAGATTGAAATTGGCAAACATGGCCTCGTTGTCGAGCTTGGAGATCATCGAGGGTTGCTGCTCCCGCAGGTGGCAATCCAGGCAGGATGGGATAAGGAAACATATTTGCGGCAGACGATGAGGAAATCAGGACTTCCGCCGCACCTGTGGCACGATCGCGAATTAAAAGTATATTGGTTCACCGCGGAAGTTTTCGGCGAGCCACCCCCGAGCCTCCCCGAACATGATCCCGCAAACACATAATCTCAAGTAATTTGATAGCTATCGCCGATATGACAGCTTCGAGTACGATTCGCCCTCCCGCCGTCGCAGGCTTGTTCTACCCCGCGCAACGCGAAGTGCTATCACAAAACATTAAGCAGCTCCTTGCCGCCGCACCCACCGACATTCCCGGGGGCGCCCTCGTCGCACTCGTGTCTCCCCATGCGGGGTATCAGTATTCGGGACCCACCGCGGCGTGCGCTTTCAGCCTTCTCCAAAGCCGACGATTTGACGTGGTGGTGATTGTCTCTCCGAGCCATCGAGAGTACTTTGACGGGATCTCCATCTACGACGGCAAAGCTTACAGAACCCCCCTCGGCGACGTCATGATCGACGAGGAGCTGCGCGCCCGATTGTTGCTCGACGATACTATCATCGAATCTTCTCAACTTGGTCACGGTGAGGAGCATGCCGTTGAGGTGCAGCTTCCGTTCCTCCAATCGATCATGGGGGAGGTAAGCATGGTGCCGATCGTCATGGGTGACCAGCGGCGAGAGTACTGTCTACACCTCGGTGAAAAACTTGCCGCTGTTCTCAAAGGCAGAAAGGCATTGCTCATTGCGAGCACCGATCTCTCCCACTACCATCCGCATGAAATCGCCCGGAACCTGGATAGGATTTTCATCGATGATGTGGCCGCATTTGACTGTGAAGGATTAATGCGCAATCTCGAGCTCGAGCGCACCGAGGCGTGCGGCGGTGGACCGACAGTGGCGGTATTACTGGCATCGAGGTCACTCGGCGCCGACAGTGTTCAGGTGCTGCATCACTGCAATTCGGGAGATGTGACCGGCGAGTTCAACAGGGTGGTCGGATACCTTTCCGCAGCCGTTCTGCAGACGAACTGACGACGCATGGCTGCCCGCTCTATCCCCAAGGTATCTCTTATCGGTTCAGGGAAGGTGGGCTCATCGCTGGCGCGCGCGCTGTTCGAAAAAGGATACCCAATTGTGAGCATTATCAATCGAACCGGGCCCCCGGCGATCAGGCTGGCAGGCGCCGTCAAATGCAAGCGTGTCTCGACGCATATCGATAACATCCATGCCTCCACGGATATCATCATTATTGCCGTCACCGATGATTCATTGCAGAACGTCGCCGACGAACTTTCAAAAACAAAACGTTTGTCGTTGAAGAATATCCTTGTCGCCCACACCTCCGGAGCGCATGCTTCGAGCGTTCTCTCGGCCCTCCGGCGCAAAGGCGCTCTCACCGCGTCGATGCATCCGATTCAATCGTTTCCGGAAGGCCGTAAGCAGGCGAAGCTCCGCGGAATATTTTTCGGAGTGGAGGGTGCTCCCGAAGCGCTCATCCAGGTGGAGCGGCTCGTCCAGGATGTCGGCGCAAGGATGGTGACAATACCACCGGAATTGAAACCGCTCTATCATATCGCTTGCGTCTTCGCGTCGAGCTACATGGTCGCCTTACTCAACGCTATCGGCGAGATGGCTGCGCTCTTGAACATCCGCGCATCGTGGACGGAAGTGTTCGGACCGCTGATGACCGCGGCAACGGAAAACACGATCAAAACCTCCGCTTGGAACGCGCTCACCGGACCCATCATCCGGAGAGACTCCACCACAATCTCGCTACATCTGAAGACGCTGGCAGCAATCGCTCCGCAGTTCCTCCCCCTCTACTGCGTTGCAGGAATCGAAGTTGCTCGCGTCGCGACGGAGCATGGAAAAATGACAAAAGCAGAGTATCAAGACATCGTATCGTTATTTCGACAATTTCTCAAATCATATCCCGATTCGAAAAAGAGCAAACCATGAAAGCACTCATCGCCAGTGGCGGCCGGGGCACACGCCTCCGCCCTCTCACGCATACTCAAAACAAGCATCTCATCCCTATCGCGAACAAACCCATCCTGCATTATGCGATTGAAGCCGCCGTCGACGCAGGCATCAAACAGATCGGCATTGTCCACACCGGCGACAACGACGAAGTCCCGAAGGCGATCGGGAACGGACGGAAATGGGGGGTAAAGATCGCCTACATCCCTCAGCGATCGCCTCTCGGTCTCGCCCACGTCGTGAAGATCGCCCAGAAGTTCATCGGGAGGGAGAATTTCATATTTTATCTCGGCGATAATATGGTCGTCGGTGGCGTGAAACGCTTCATCGACGAGTTTGAGAGGACGGGGAGCAATTGTCTGTTGACACTTTCACGCGTCAAGGACCCCGAGCGGTTCGGTGTGCCGGAAATAAAAAATGGCAGAATCGTCCGCGTTGATGAAAAACCGAAGAACCCGAAGAGCCCGTTCGCCGTATCCGGAATTTACATCTATGATCATCACATCTTCGAAGCGGTAAAAAACATCAAGCCAAGCTCGCGGGGAGAGCTGGAGATTTCGGATGCGCACACCTACCTGATCCGGCATGGTTATAAGGTCGGCTACAGCGAGATCACCGGCTGGTGGAAAGATACGGGGAAACCCACAGACCTGCTCGAGGCGAATCGCCTGGTGCTCGACAACATCAAGCCGCGCATCGATGGAAGCGTCGACAAATCCTCAACGGTCGCGGGAAAAGTCATCCTTGAGGAAGGAGCCAGGATCATTAACAGCGTCGTGCGGGGCCCGGCAATTATCGGGAAGGATTGCGTCATAGAAAACAGTTACATCGGGCCATTCACCTCGATCGGCAACGGCTCACAGATCAGGAACGCGGAAGTCGAGTACAGCATCGTCCTGCGCGACTGCAGGATCCACGACGTGCGGCTCCGTATCGAAGGCAGCATCCTCGGCAACGACGTTGAAATTGTTGAGGCGAGTGGAAAACCATTGGTGCACAGATTCATGATTGGGGACCAATCCCGAGTCGAAGTAGCTTAGCTATCAAGAAAGGACGAATTATGATTACGAGGATTAGAGTAAAAAGCTACAAGAGTTTGGCAGATATTGACGTGAAGCTTGGGCCACTTACTGTTTTAGTGGGACCAAATGGAAGTGGCAAGAGCAACCTAATCGATGTTCTCAGA
>DASYTP010000331.1:0-5231 GCA_036002145.1 Bacteroidota bacterium
CATGAGTCTCTCAGTTATTCGCGATGCACACATCTCCATGGCGTTCGGCTCGGACCAGTTGCGGCCTCAGGTAGAATCGCTCGTGCGGGCCCAAGGCATCGGCGATCGGGTTCATTTACTTGGAAATGTTTCGCATCCGGAATTACAGGAGATTTACAGCGCGGCAGATTACTTCCTTCTCGGAAGCCACCATGAAGGTAGTGGATACGCCCTGATAGAATCTCTTGCCTGCGGGGCAACCCCCATCGTATCAGATATCCCTTCCTTCCGAAGAATCACCGGAGGTGGACGTATTGGAAGATTGTGGAAGACGGAAAACCCTGAATCGCTCAAAGAGGCGATAGCGATGGCCGTCAGGGATCCGATTCCCCGTGAAGTCGTGCGTGAGCATTTTCAAAACAATCTCAGCTTCGATGCCATCGCCCGATCGTCACTCGATGCTTACGTGGAATTGCGTCAGTTGAGAAGTACCAGGTCGGAGTAGATGACGCAAAAACGCGTTGCGCTGCTTATTCCCGGGGGTGTCGGAGACGAAGATTCAGGAGTCCACATTCCCTCAATTGTCAATTTCGTCAAACGAATCGCGGACAGATACGATGCCACGGTCTATGCGATCATCAGTCCGGAGGACATTCGCCAGGATTACAAGTGCGGAAATGCGTCGGTTCGTTACCTGGGACTCTCAAACCGGGATTCGATTGCGAAAAAGGTCTACGCCCTCGCCTCCTCCTTTGTGCGCGACCACCGAAGTCATGGCTACGACCTCCTTCACGGATTCTGGGCCTTTCCTTGCGGGCTTGTCGCAACCGTCATGGGCAAACTATTCAGGCTCCCGAGCGTTGTCAGCATCCTCGGAGCCGAAACTGCGAACCTCAGGGAAATAGCGTATGGTGATATGGCAAACAAATTTGTTAAACCCACCACTCTCTGGACGTGCCGGAATGCAAGCGCAGTGGTTTCGCTCACACGATTTCAGAAGGAGCAGCTTGGGCGGTACGATTCAAGATGTAAGATCGATTCAATTATTCCCCAGACGGTCGACACTGGTTATTTCGTAAAAGGGGAAAAAACATTTCCTTCCCCCCCGATCAAGATTATTCACGTTGCAAATCTCAATGAAGTCAAGGATCAGGAAACGTTGCTGAAAACGTTTGCTCTCCTCAGCCAATCGCTGGATTGCCGGTTGCGTATCATCGGAAAAGACTTTCTGTCCGGAAGAATACAGGCACTTGCTTCCGCCATGGGGTTGGGTGACAGCGTAGAGTTTACGGGGTATGTGAAGCAAACCGATCTTCGTCCGCAGTACGCCTGGGCGGATCTCATGCTGGTCACCTCCCTGCATGAAGGGGGCGGCGTTTCCGCGGCTGAAGCAGCGGCAAGCGGAGTCGTCGTCTGTGGAACGGAGGTGGGATATATCTACGACCATGCAAACACGTGGGCTCTCGCGAGCAAGGTCCGGGACCACCGGTCGTTGGCTTCGCTGGTAATCAAGTTAGTGGAAAACCCTTCTCTTTACCGCGATTTACAGCAAAGGGCACATCAATGGGTACTCTCGCATGACGTCGATTGGACCGTTGCACAGTACGAGACCCTCTATCATCAGCTGATTTCATAATTTCCGCAATTTTGCTGATATTCTTGCATGAATGCAATGAATAAATTCTCCCTATTCCAGTTTAGCCTGACGATTATCATATTATTGATTCAGTTATTTTTCTATCGTGAAGCCACACTAAAAGCGACCGACCGCTGGAAATCCAAATTCCTGCGAGGTGCAATCCCTGCGGCTTTTGCCCTCTTCAATATTCCGCTGATCGGGCTGCTTTTCGTACGTGTTCATGTAAGCGAACTCCCCTCGTGGTTTGTTCCTTTTGCCGTCTACCCTTTCTATGTCTGGCACTTCTCGTTCTTTTTGCTCTTCCTCGTTTATCTCCTGATAGCATTGTTGAGAGTTATTTACGTTTCGTTCGAATGGATTTTCAGAAAGCTATTCCCCGCGGCAACGGTGAAGCAATTGGGCGTCACGGAGCGGCCTGCAGGATACGACCGGCAACGAAGGATATTCATGCGACGTGGAGCAACGCTTCTCACCGGCGCTGCATTCGCAGGAGCTGTCTACGGGGCCGTCCGGAAGGACAACTATGAAACGACGTACATCCGCGTGCCGGTTGATCTCCTGCCTGAAAGTTTCGACGGGTTTACCATTGCGTTAATCAGCGATATCCATTCGAGCGTGTTCATGTCGAAGGAACTCATGGATCAGTACGCGGCCGCCGTCAATTCGTTAAAGGCTGATCTTATCGTTGTGACCGGGGATTTTGTCAACAGTCAGGTGGAGGAGGTATATCCCTTCGCCGAAGCGTTCTCGGTGTTGAGCGCTCAGTACGGAGTCTATGGTGTCCTCGGCAACCATGATTACTACACGAGAAAGGTCGACGTTGTCGCAAAGCGGGTCGACGAATGCGGCATCAGGATTCTTCTCAATGAAAATGTTCTCCTGCAAAAGAACGGAGACGCGCTCTATTTGATGGGAGTCGACGACGTGGGAAATGTGCAACGGGCGGGCAGATTATTCGACAGGGCACTTCAGGGGACAAAGGCCGGTGTCCCCAAACTGCTCCTGTGTCATCGACCTTACTTTTTTGAGCAGGCAGCGGCACGGAAGATCGATATTACGCTTTCCGGCCACACACATGGGGGTCAGATCGTACTGACAAGGACGCAGGACAACGTCATTGCCCTTGCCCGAATGGCTTCGCCATATGTCGCGGGTCTCTACGCGATCGCATCTTCGCACATGTACGTCTCACGGGGAATCGGGACAGTCGGGATCCCCGTCCGGATTAACTGCCCGCCCGAGATAACAAAAATCACCCTGGTGAACAATAGCGCCGTGTAAGTCTTCGTTGATGAATGTCAGGGCCTGGTTAAACACGCTAACGCTTACCTGTCGCACCCTGCCTATCGTAATCCTCTACGTCACGGAAGGATGCAACCTGCGCTGCTGCATGTGCTCGTATCGCAAAGCGCTGCCAAACGAGCTCACCCTGGTTGAAGTAGAATCGCTCGCGCACCAACTCAGTCAATTTGGATTACGACACATTGTCTATTCCGGCGGTGAGCCGCTGCTCCGGAGGGATTTTCCCGCCATCTGTGCAATCTTCCGGCAACTCGGTGTTCAACAAACATTGCTGACAAACGGGCTCCTGCTGGAAAAACGGCTTCCCGAAATTCAAAAATTCCTGTCTGGCATTATTGTCTCCCTCGATGGAGCAACCACAAAGACTCACAATGCAATCCGGGGCGTCGAATCATTCGACAAGATTGTGGAAGGAATCCGGAGAGCGGTTGGATCGCATTCCCAGGTTTCAGTTTCCGTGCGAACTGTGCTTCAGAAACAGAACTTTCGCGAGATTCGAGAGATGATAGACCTCGTGAAGTCCCTCGGAGTACGGAAGATATCGTTCCTCGCTGCTGATGTCCTTTCGAAGAGCTTCGGGCGGGACACACGCGGGTCTGTTGCCCCAGATGAATCAATAGCATTGGACGAAGCGGAGGTGGTGGAATTCCGTCGCATCATTGACCGTTTACTTGCAAACAACCGGAGTGATTTCGAGGGCGGGATTATCTCTGAAACTCCGGAAAAAATGTACCACATCGTCGAATATTTTGAGGCGCTGATCGGAAAGAGACCGTTTCCACGAAACTATTGTAATGCGCCGATGGTATCGGCTGTCATCACATCCACCGGCGAGATTCAGCCTTGCTTCTTTCTGCCGTCGTATGGGAATGTCAGGGAGAAACAGGTGGATGAGCTGGAGAACAATGAGCAAGCACAGCAGACCCGGAAAAAGGTCAGAGATTACGAGCTCGAGAGATGTCAGACGTGCGTGTGCACGCTTCATCTCACGCCCCTTCATGCGCTGATAGACCCATGTTGACGCAGATCGTGATGTCGCAGATCATAGGCAATCGAGAATGAAGAAGCTTGGGATCAGCCTTATACTAGTGGGCCTCGTCTTCAACCCCATCATTGCAGGATATCTCTTCTCCTCAAGCGGCAAGATGACCGGGGGAACATGGTTCCCTATCAACCTGCTGCTGGAGATGTTCTTCATCGCTTTTGGGGTATTCATTTTAAATAAAAGTTCTACGCTGAACGTTAAATTAGTTTTCTTTTACATTGTCATGATCGCATCTGCCGGTGTAATCATTGAATTTGGCCTGCACGTCATACGGCGGCTTTTCTCTCCCGATGAAAAAAGAATTGCGATATCAATCTATAAGGATCAGCGTTGGGCCCGAGACCTCCTGCGTGAGTGTGGCGAAATCGGCTTTACCTATTCCCAGTATTTAGGATGGCGATCGGAAGCATACGACGGTAAATATCTGCACGTCGACCGCAACGGAATCAGAAAGACCGTACAATTCAAAGATACACTTGCTGAGAGTGATACGATCCTCGTATTCGGCGGTTCAACGGTTTGGGGGACAAATGTGAGGGATGAAGGCACGATCCCGTCTTTTCTTGCAACATACTTCGGAGAAAATGGATCAAATGTTACGGTCGTGAACCACGGGGAACGTGGCTATAATTTTACCCAGGAAGTGCTTAAATTTATCCTTCTTCTCCGGGAAGGCAGTCGAGCACGCATTGTCGTATTTTATGATGGTGCAAACGATATCCTCACAGCGTATGCGGCCGGGCAGGCGGGCGTCGCAGGCTTTACTCCGCAGATGCAAAGGATCATCAACGAGAAGAAACATTCTCTTCTGAAGCAAGTCGCGTCGATAATACGACAGTATATCGAGAATCACAGCATGATTTTTCAATCCATTGATCGGATTGTGTTGAAATTCTCTTCAGATATGAAAACGGATCAAGATTCAAATTTGGCAGGAAGTGCATCTCTTAATGATCTTTCATCCGACATCGTCGACGAATACAGGAAGTCGTATGCACTTCTCGATTCTGTCGCAAGAATGTACCGCATCGACTACCGCTGCCTCTTGCAGCCGGTTATTTTCTTTAAGGTGCATCCAACTGATGAAGAGTTGAACGCGGATGAGCACTCTCGCAATAGTGTTCTATCGAAACTATATAAACAAACATATGCCAGAATTGATAGTTTGGAGCTACCGCGGTACAACAATCTGTCACATCTATTCGATTCGAGCGCAAATACTTTGTATTTTGATTATTGTCACGTACCGGAAGAGGGTAATGCCCA
>DASYTP010000332.1:0-5105 GCA_036002145.1 Bacteroidota bacterium
GGATGTGATCCCGATCGCCGTAGAGTGAGAGAATCTGGCTGAACATGGTTTGCGTAGACTGGAACAGCTTGAACCTGTCTTCCTTCGGACCTGAGAGAGTGCGTTCGTGCGGAAATACCGAGCCTTTGCCGAACTCCTCCAACCGGCACGCCGCAATGATCCCCTGCCGCACAACTCTCGTTCGATCCGCAATGCCGAATTCCTGAGAAACGAAATACATCGCAGCCCTGGCATCCTGCTGGAGAATGCCTTCCTTGAGCCAATGCACGAGACATGTTGCCGCCGACGTGTAGGGATCCTGCTCGCGTCCGAGGATTACTCTCACAACGTTATAAGGACTGCGTTCATACAGTTCCTGTTGTTGCTGTGGAGAGATAACGTCGTACGGAGGTGCGACGACGTCTGCGATCCCGACTTTTTCTGTATTGTAAAGTATTCCTCGAAACGGTCTAATGTCGGCCATGAGGGGGAGGGAAGTTATTAGTTAATAGTTATCCGTTATCAGTTATTAGTTGATAGTTCTCCGCGGGAGGCGGAGAACTATCAATACCCTAATCGTTTGAGCCACTCTTCTTTCTCCCTCCACTTCTCCCTCACCTTCACATGCAGATTCAGAAATACACGTCGACCAAGGAAAATCTCAATGTCTTTACGGGATAACTCGCCGATTTCCTTCAATGCCCTGCCGTTCTTGCCGATGAGGATGCCTTTTTGGGAATCCCGCTCGACATAAATCTCCGCCTCAATGACGTCTTTCCTTCCCTTCTGCTCCTTAAAATCGAGAATCTCGACGGTGGTTGCATAGGGAATTTCTTCCCGAAATATCTCGAAGATTTTCTCCCTGATGATTTCTCCGACGAAAAACCGCTCCGGATGTTCGCTGACCGCATCGACGGGATAGTAAGGCGGATGGTCGGGCAACTCTCTGACGATGCATTCAACGATATGTTCAGTATTGACGTTATTCGATGCCGAGATGGGAAATATTTCTCTGAATGGATACCAATCGGATGAGCGTGCGATAACGGGAATAAGCTGGTTCTTATCGACCAGGTCTATCTTATTGATCAACAAATAGGCCGGCTTACCGAGCTTTCGAAGCAAGTCCAAACCGATATCGCCTTCGCCTTTTCCTGTCACAATCGGAGCCATGCAATCGATCATGAACAGGACCAGGTCGGCATCACCGATTGCAGTGCCGACGGAATGCATCATCGATTCATGGAGAAGATACTTCGGCTCCAGAAGTCCGGGAGTATCGAGAAAGATGATTTGAAACTGATCTTCCGAGAGAATGCCGCCGATCCGGTGTCTGGTCGTCTGAGGCTTGTTGGACACGATCGATAACTTCTGACCAAGCAGACAATTCATAAATGTCGACTTGCCGACGTTCGGCTCTCCGACGATCGCCACATATCCTGCCCGGAACGGCCGGGATGCCGGTTGTTGTCCGCTCTCTTCCATAAGGCGCTGCACAGGTTCTAATCGAGTTTCGGATGTTTCAGATGAAACTCCGTCGCCCTCTGATACCTGTTCGCGACCGCAAGGAGGGTGGCTTCGTCGAAAAGCCGACCGATGAAGGTGACGCTTGTCGGCATTCCATCTTTCGAGAATCCATGCGGGAGAACCACACATGGATGTCCCGTGAGATTTGTGAGGAGCAGGTTATCTCCTTCGAACGGCGGCACAATATAGAGATCCACACTGCTCAGGAGTCTTGCCATGTCCTGAATAACAAGGTACCGGACGCGATTCGCCTGCAGGTACTCGACGGCGGGAATGAGCCGGGAGAGGCGGAAGACATTGGGCCAGGCGTCCTTTATCTGACGAACCAGCAGATCGTCCTTTCCACTGCGAGTCAATTCATCGAATGCTGCGCCCGCTTCCGCCGACAGGATGATGCTCAGATCGTTGATCGGATATTTGGGAAGCTCGATGGGCACGAGATTTGCGCCGAGCTTCGTGAGAACGGCGAACATGGCCTGGTCGTTGGTTTTGTCTTTGACACTGTCGAATGCAGATTTGATAAACCCGATTCTTAATTTCCCCAAGTCGACTGCGGGATCGTAGTTGAAGGGTAAATCGTATAGTGTTTGATCGACGGAATCGGGACCGTAGAGAGCGTTAAAGACAATGGCACAATCCTCCACGGAGCGGCAGATCGGGCCGATCTTATCCATCGACCAGCTCAACGCCATTGCTCCCGACCTGCTCACCCTGCCATATGTCGGGCGCAACCCTGTCGTAGCGCAAACGTTCGAGGGCGAGACAATCGAGCCCCATGTTTCCGTGCCGATGGCAAAAGCTACCAGGCCTGCTGCCGTCGCGGCCGCCGAGCCCGCCGACGACCCGCTTGAACCCTGTTGCGTATTCCAGGGATTCCGCGTTTTTCCCCCGAACCATACGTCCCCCCACGCAAGCTCGCCCATGGTCAGCTTCGCGACCAGGACTGCACCGGCAGCACGAAGCCGTTTAATTACCGTTGCATCTTCATCAATTACCTGCTCCTTGTAGGGAACCGATCCCCACGTGGTCCGAATGCCCTTTGTCGCCAGCAAATCTTTTGCGCCATACGGAATGCCGTGCAACGGTCCCCGGTACGTTCCAGCGGCAAGCTCTTCATCCGCCTGTGCTGCCTGCCGCATCGCAAGTTCTTCCGTCAGCGTGACCACGCACTCGAGTTTCGGACCGTACTTCTTCAGTCGTTCCAGATACATCCGGGTTAATTGAGTCGAGGTGACTTTGCGCTCTTTCATGAGCCGTGCAAGCTGACCGATGGTATAAAAAGCCATCTCATCCCGGTGCGCAGGGAGCTCGACAACCCCGGGGTCACCGGTTTTGAACGGTTTCCGACTTGTCTCGAATTTCATTCCGGCAGGAATGGGATTAAACATGATCGCAGGAGGAACGCTGTTCGCGAGCGGTACCGCGCGGATGTGCTCATAGTTCTTGAGTTGATCCTTTAGCCCATCGATCATGGAATCACGCTTCGCATCGGAGAAACTCAATCCGATGAGTTTTTCCGCACTGGAGAGATCGTGCCGTGAGAGAGGATTCGTTTCCCATTGGAAGGATGCACCGGAAATGATGCAACAGGCGGCAACGATGATCGAATAGCTATACGGGTGTCGAGCCATGATGTCGCTCCATTTTTTTCGATTGCAGTGTTATTGCCCTGCGCGGATAAGGACGTTGGTGGTTTCATGCAGCGAAGTGAGATCCACGTGCCGCGCCCGGTGATGAATGTCAAACACACGATACCCGAACTCTCCCATGTATGCGCTCAGCTCATGGAGCGACACACCGAGCAGCGGGTAAGCCGAAGGGGCAATTTCCACGACGAACACCGGACGATGATCCGGATCCTGAAGATAGCGCGATAGACCCTTCAAGACTGGAAACTCATATCCCTCGGTATCAATCTTAATCATCGCGACTCTGTCCAACCCGGATCCCCTGATATATTCGTCGAGCCGGAGTACTGGAACTTCGATGGATTGCCTGACAGTCTCCCTGCGCATCATACCGGGCACCAGCGTGTTCCAGCCGATGTTCGGAAGCCCGGTGACATCGATGCTCGCGGAGGCATTCGATTCGCCTGCCGCCGATTGGTTGATACTGATCCTATGCCCGGGGTTAAGGGGTATGAGCCGCCGGAGTCTTGAACAATACTCCGGAACGGGCTCAAAACTATGCACCTGTCCCCCGGGACCTACGAGCCCCATCGCGACAGCGGAGAGATAACCAATGTTTGCACCGACGTCAATAAACGTATCCCCTGCGCGCAGATACTCTTTCATCGTGTTGACGATATCGACTTCATAGATGCCTTCATACATCAACTTGATTGAAGGATCGAACGTGAAATCAAATTCGAACGACGCACCGCCGATATTTTTCCGGATCGACTGACGGGGAGACCAGAAGAGCGACCTTGCTTCAGTGAGGACACGCCGCAGGAGCAGACGTGGATCGGATTGTAATAAAACTATCCCTTTTTTTGCCTTTGCGAACAACGTGCTTTATTTCCCATGGCATTGTTTATATTTTTTCCCGCTGCCGCATGGACATGGATCGTTGCGGCCTACTTTTTCTCCTACGTGCACCGGCTGGGGTTTTGCAGGTGCCGCCGGGGAAGCCCCTCCTCGCTGGACCCGTTCCTCTTCCCCCGAAATCGGCTCGCGGTTCGCCTGGAATCCCATGCCGGCCGACGCCGCATGTGTCAACGTCATGTTCAGCGGGCGGCTCACGCGCGGCTGGCGCTGCACTGCAAGCTCCTGCATCGGTGTCGGGAAGAGTTTGAACACGAGATTCAACGTTTCTGTGTTGATCATCGTGATCAGCTCGACAAACATGTTGAACGCCTCGGTCTTATATTCGACAATCGGATCCTTCTGTCCGTAGGCGCGGAGGTGGATGCCCTCTTTCAGATCATCCATTTCCCGGAGATGATCCTTCCATTTCTCGTCAATGACCTGGAGTGAGACCATCTTCTCGAGCATCGCGAGGTTCTCGACGCCGATGCGTTCTTCCTTTCGCCGGTAGAAATCCATCGCTGCCTTGAAGACCTCCTGTTTCACCCCGTCATTGCCGAGTTTTTGCCATTGATCGGGAGCAATAGTGAAATCGACAAGGAGGTTGGTGCGAAGCGCCTCTCTGAGCTGATCGATTTCCCCGTGATCATAATGTTTCCCGACAAGCTCATCGATCATCTCTTCCAGCATCTCCATGATATCTTCGCGCAGGTGATCGCCGAGAAGCGCATGGCGCCGGCGGGTATAGATAACCTCACGCTGCTGATTCATAACGTTGTCATACTCGAGCAGCCGTTTACGGATGGCGAAGTTATTCTCCTCGACTTTCTTTTGTGCTCGCTGCACGGAGCGCGTAATCATGGGGTGCTGGATCACCTCCCCTTCCTTCAACCCGAGTCTGTCCATGATCCCGGCGATGCGATCGCTGCCGAATAGCCGCATGAGATCGTCTTCGAGCGATAAATAGAACTGGGAGGAGCCGGGATCTCCCTGCCGTCCCGCTCTGCCGCGCAACTGGCGATCGATACGACGCGCTTCGTGCCGCTCGGTTCCGATGATGTGCAGGCCGCC
>DASYTP010000333.1:0-14484 GCA_036002145.1 Bacteroidota bacterium
TCATCCCACTTGTAATCGATCTTTACTATTCCCCTGAACTGGAGGCGCTGGAGATACTCAATACTCAGCTTTGCCAGACCTTCGTCATGTACGGTCCGGGAATACGCGCTCTCTCCCGTTTCAGGAGGATTTGTGCGGATATCCTGGCCGATGACATGACCGAGGCATTGCGAATTGTCATCGAAGTACCCGTTGAAACAGACCGTCCCCCGGTCGTCGCTCTCTATATAAGACTGGACGAGGAATCCGGAGGCGCGATCGGGGAGAGCTGTGCAGAACTTAAGCAAGTCTTGCCTTGAATCGAATCTACGCAAGGCAGATTTGTAGCATCCGAATTGCCGGCGCTCCTCGAGAGTTCGCCAGAACCAGTCGCGATTCAACGGAGGCTTGACGATGCAAGGGAACGGGACGGTTTCAATCTCTTCCTGCAGCTCTGCCGCGTTAGCGAACTTGCGGGTAAATGGGACCGGGAGGTCGTACGAACGGGCCATGTCGTAGAACAATGATTTGTCGGTAAGCTCCTCGAGGATGTTTCGTGGAGGAAGCAAGAACCGGTAGTACAAACTCAGCTCCTCCCGGTACCGACGCATGAATTCGAGCTCCGAATCTCCCGTATAAAACAACACCGGTTTCTCACGGGTCGCCGAGGCAATTTCAATGAGCAACGACAGAATCTCTGCATGATTGGTGGATTCGAACCGGGGGAGGTGGATTCTCCCGCATGTGTATCTTGAGTAGAATGCGATGTCGTCCGGCTGGGAGGATGCAACAATCGCATCGATTCCCGCTCTCCCCAGGGCGCGAACAATATCGTACGCACCCGGCCAGCCGCCCCCCGAGAGGATCAGCGCCGTGTTGTCATTCTTACCCTTGTGCACTACGTTCTCCTTCCGTCATGTTCGCATGCTGTGATAATGTCCGGCCCGACCGCAATGAGAATCGGGCAATGTAATTATAACCGAGCGAGAAGAGCAGCGACATTTTCGAAATCAGGAATTGCATGATCATTCTTGCCGTCGGATGCTTGGTGATGAGGAAACGTTTAAACTCGTAGTACTCGCGACGAAGCCGGTCGATACTCTTGACCGACAACTCCCGTGTAACGAAGAACCAGAATCTCACTTTTCCGAATGGTGAAGGAGAGGAAGCCATGACGAGCCAGTTCTTGCTGGCCACGCACCGGAACTCCTCATACTTGTACGCTTCATTGCCCCGGAGGAAATCGTAGACGTTCATATTTTCCGAGATCCCCCGTTCGATGGCCAGGCATCGAATGAGGAAGCCGGGACTGCATTTCATGATCTCATCGGGACCATTCGCATGAGAGAGATACACGTGGATTCGTTTGTTGAAATTAAAGTCGAAGCTCACGGCAACGCGCTGGCCGTTAACTTTCAGGAACAGGAGACGCAACCACCCCCGCCGTGCCATTCTTCGTGCAACATCAACGTGAAACGCACGGTGGCTTTCATCATCAAATGCGCTGGGAAAGCCGAGACTCCGCCAGCGATGCTCGTGAATCCTGATGAACTCGTCGACAGCTCTCGGGACATCGTCCTTTTCGTCCCGGTAGATTTCGACTTCGCACCGGAAATTCTCATTGAGCTTCTCCTTCTTGCGTTTCAAGTGGTAACGGTTCTTCGGGCCAATGTGCCGGAGAAATCCCTCCCAGCTGTCGGGAAGAGAGACTTGCGGGCAAACATTCCCCTGGTAGGCATAGACATTCATCCCACGCGCCAGGAGGAGCCCCGGCAGCCGCTGCAGGACGGGAGAGCGCTCATTGAGATCGACAATTTCGAACACATCCCATTCGCCGCTCGTCAGCTGGAGGTAGCTTGCAAACACCTCGATCACATCTTGTTCGAAGCCACGCCTGATGATGATATCCATATAGTCTGAGATCCCACATCCGATGAAACGGAGCGACGTCGCGACCTTCATCCCGCCGGTCTTTACTTCCTGCTGGAACATCGGGGCAATGCCGACCATTCTGCGGCCTGCAAAAAACACCAGGATGTGCAGTCGAAGTTTCTTTCCAAAGTATGTCCACCACGTCCTCAGCCATTCAAACGTCTGGAAGATCGAAGCCTGGGAATGCGTAAGCAATTCGTTCCATTCCCTCTCAAGCGAGTCGAATTCGGAATCGGTTCGCACCATTCTGATGGCACAGTGTGTTCCCGGCATCGGAACCGCGGTGAATTCCTCCGTGAAGTCCTCTACACCCGTCGATTGTTGTGATCCGGGAGGTTTCATCCCGTCATTGATGATGACTGACATAATGCGTCAGAGGCTGACAATAAAACTCTTTAGCGAGTCGGTGTGAATGAGATCAAACAGCTTCCGGACCCGGGACCGATCGCGGATTTGCAGCGCCTGTACGAGTGCGGACGCCGCAGCATTGCGGTTCCCACCGCCCCGGCATAGTTGACATGCGCCTTCGTGCCCGTGAGCGGCACGCCGCACGATTTGCAACAGGCCGCGTTGAGTTCTTGCGCCTGATCGATACGACAATCGTTTGCCCAAATCGTGTATGAGTTTGGGTTCCGCGTTTGCAGGTGCGTAGCAAAAATCCGAAGATTCGAAGAGGGACAGGTCTTCCCGGGAATCTCCTACCGCATGAATTTCCAGTCCGTGCAGGAGGTTCTTCAGCCTTAGCATTCCTTCACCTTTGCAGCAGCTTTTTCCCACAACGTCCGTTTGCAGGTTTCCGCGGATCGTCCGTAGATGGTCGAGGCCAAGCCTGCGAAGCATTGCCTCAAGCCAGCCGGCATTCGCCGGCTCCCGCAACCCGTTCGCGAACCGGAATGCCCGGACCGAGTAGCGGTACGCCGGATCGATGATGATATCGTCAAAGCGGGAGAGTACCTGTCTCAGTCTCCGGAGCTGTTGCATCTCTTCATCCCGGACAAGCGTAATGGTCGTTCCCGGCTTTGCAATCCAGAGGATCGATCCATATTCTGCCACTCCGCCCTGAAGGTCGAAGATTCGGCACCGATCCATCGTTTCCTGAAGACTCCGGCCGGTCGCGATAACCGGCTGGTAGCCGTGGATTTTTAACGTACGAATCGCTTCGACTCCTGCGGGGGTAGTGCAACTGAAACCTAATATGCTGTCCTCCAGCACACCATCGAGATCGATTGCAAACATTTTTCCTTCCGTATCCTTGAAGTCCGTGACTCCACAACTTGATGCCAGCAGCTGATTCGCCGTGTTGGAGAGTATGCGTTCCAGCTCCGTCAGCTCGATCGCAAGAGTTCTCCTGGCTGCGCTTCGCTCCGGTGTCTGTGATCGGAGCTCGACGTGCTTTGAGAGACAATACATCATCGTGAGTGCCGGAAGTCTTCGGACCACGTCCGCATCGCCGCTTCGCCGGACGTACTCCTGCAGCATGGCATCTTCCAGCTTCGGGGTCAACCGGTGTTCGGCAGAAAAGCCTGCGAGGTCGAATCCGGGGTCGAGGATGCTGAGATCTGCCCGGTCGAAACAGTGCTCTTCAAAGTCGATCTTGAGCGGGTAACCTCCGGAAACGGGAACGATCCATTCCGCAGGCCCCATCCTTCCGTCGATCACGGCCCGGGGCGCGTTCTCGCCGATGTGTGAAAGGCGTCGCCGCAAATTATAGTATGCGAGAGACCGGAGAAATGAATAGCTTCGGGCACAAGCCTGGGCCAGGATGTGCCACCCGGTTTTGCGGTCCTCCAGGTCTCCCGGCGCAGCATCGGTCACCGCGAGCCTCTCCCGTCGCCGTGCGACATACCTCGCCACATGGCGGACAAATTCCTCATCGTGCGTCACCGGATGATCCTTCACCGTGTGACCCTCGATCCATGCAGTTCCCAGAAGTCCCTCCTGCACTCTCTCGACGCGCGGAACAAACTCGGCAAGCTCGCGGGCAGTTTCCAGGACGTGATCCTGATACCATCCTAAACCGGAGCCCTTGACGACTAATGGATTCGTGCGGCCGGCCTTCGAATTCACTGATCCAATATCGAGGAACAATTTATCATGGCATCGGGCTCGTTGATACTGCAGTCGCGTTGCGGGGGACGGTTTTGCCTCCGCGGAACCCAACCGGATCCCACGATCACCTTTCGGAGCCGGAGCGGCGTGCGTGCGCGAAATCCTATCGAGCGATCTGAGAACTCTCTCAATGTGCCAATCTTTTTTCGGTAGGAGGATCGTCCGGATGCCGGATAGCACTTCATCCCGGACGAGCTCATTCCGATGAGAATCCGAGTGGAAGAGCGGAGCGTCCGGTTCCTGAAAAATAAGTGCGTAGATGCGGTCCGCCGGAATACCGATCTCCTGGAGGTGTCCCACAACAGCCTTGAGCGCATCTCCTGAAAACGGAGGATCGTCAACGACGATGCAGAAGCCCTTCTGCGCCCGGCTGCGAATGCGGAGTCGTTCAGAGCTAAAAAGGTGCACGCCTTGACGCATGCTCTCGATGGAGATATTCGTAAAACCATGCAGAAGGAGGTATGCGGCGCACAATGGTGCAAGGTAACAGCCGGAGGTTCGGAGCCCGACGATGGTGACCGGGGCGTTTCGCTCACCCGTCAGAGCGCAAAAGCGCTTCGCAAATTCGCGGCAATCTTCCGGCTGGCAGTCAAAATCCTTGAAGCATGCCGGGATTCTCATCACACGCCGGTTCACCCTTTCACCGAATCGCAGGCCAAGAATTCCGCGGGCACATGAAACAAAACTTCGCAATATCTCGGGGGAACATTTGTCGCCGTTTGTACCCACAGCGGCATAAAGCGCCGCGATACGCTGTGCCGTCAACCTCAGCCTCGTAGCGGCGCGAAGCAGGCGCCGCTCCCGCAATGTCACGCGCGCCGCAACGTTGTACGCCGCGAGGTTGTCAATCATGCCGGCGAGGCGGGAGACCAGCGTGGCTACGAAGCGGTACTTTGTGAAGGGCATAAACGCCTTCGGGAAAAGATCCTGCGGTCTCGAAGCGCTGCTCCGGAGATTCGTGACGACGCCGAAACTCGCGCCGACGCCAAGGTATCCCCGGTGAAGGTAATCCTCGAGGATTTGCCAGAGAGCGGAAACGGTAAACAATCCATCCAGCAGGAGTACGCGGATTCTCTCGTTATCGGTATCCTTCCGCTCGCTCAGCTGTCTGAGGTGATCGAATAATTCCCCGAATGCGTGAAGGAGATTGCGCGCCCACAGTGCATTCGCATTCCTCATCGTATCGAAGCCCGCCAGATCTCCATTTCGTCGTCTCTCGTCTCCCCCGGCTACAGCTCCTCCTTCCGGATGAACCGGGCCACGGCGTTCACCGATGGTTGCATGCTCCTTCTTCTCAATAGCTTCAACATACATTTGATTGACCTTTCTATAATTATCAGGACGTTCTATAATTGAAAGGTAAATTGCTTGATTCACGGGGTCAATGTGCGACTCTGCCGTACTCTTTGTCGAATCCGGTCGGCGCGAAAGATGAGATAGTGAAACAAGTATGATCGGATACCGTGCTGGTGATATTGTACTTCCAGGAGTTCACGCTCATACGACCACCGGTTCCGAAGATGATCGTACAAGCGATACAGACGGTTGAAACGAAGTTGTGTCCGGCCGGAGTAGCCGGGGCTTCGGATGACCACGCGCCATACGTGAGCGACGTCCGAAGTGAGGTCGAATTTATATTGTTCCTCACCGCGCAGGAAGTCAACGACCCGTGTGTCGTCGTGAGCCGCGTCTTCAATCATCGCAAGAATAAGAGCGAGTCCGGGTCGGAGTTTGGCCGCGGTAGAATCGATGTCGAATCCGGAGAGATAATCATACATTCGATCCTTGAATTTGAATCCCATCCGGACTGCAACGATATTCCCATCGTGGCGAGCCGTTTTGAGCCAGAGATTTCCGCGAACAAAAAATATTTTCGCCACCTCCTTCAAAAATTCCTCCGCTCGAGATCCGTAAAAAAGTCCCGGAAAGCCAAGGCGATTCCATCTTTTTTGGTGGAGGGAGACAAGGATGTTGAACGCCTGCTCGACTTCCTCAAAGGTTGAAACGGGTTGCACGGGACGATGAGGAGGGGACAGCCAGGTTTTCCTGGCGTGCCGCAGGCGATGTCGGGTATTCTGAGAGAGTTTCAAAAGGTATTCTTCAACCGAACCCGGGAGGTTGAGCCTCGGGCAAATATCCTGCCGGGAGGCATCGTACTTCAGTCCGATATTCTGCAGTTCCGGTATCAGCTTTGTCATGATAATGCCGTCGTCGGGCAGATTGGGAAAATCGATTTCATCGTAACTATCCCGAAGTTCGTAAAAGTGCGCAAGGAGATTCAACACGACCTCGGAGGTATGTTCTGAGCTTGCAATGATATCGAGGTAATCGCTTGGGTCATAGCGAACGTATTTGCCGGAGGATTCGTTCAAGGTCACGTCGCTTCCGAGCATTCGGAGACGGCGGTATACCCGTCGGCCATGCACGCAACTCGTCTCGAGAAACAAGGGGAAGATGCCGATAAGCTGTTCACCCTGCCGGATCAAGACGATATGCAGTTCCAGTGTATCTCCAAAATGCTTCCACCACGTCCACTGCCATTCAAACGTTTGGTAGATCCGGGAAGGCGAAGAGTCGGTGAGCGAGTTCCATTCTTCTCGAAGGGAAAAAAAAGCCTTCCTGTTGCGAACCACCTCGGTCGATATTCGGGAAGTTCGGCCGACCCCGTGAACAGGAATCGGGCTTGACGTATTTGATATGGTCTCCAGTGTATCGTAGTCGTGATGAGGCATGGCTAATACTCCATTTTGGTTCAGTTCAAATGTTCCGCGACAGGGATATGCCGGCTCTGCCAGTTATGGTTTTGATGGCCGTTGGTTAGGAATCGGACAGTCTTCCAACGTAGGTACTCGTAACGTTGGTATGGAGTCAGTAATTGAAGAGCAAATCGCAAACTGTGGGTAGTATTCCGCATCGTAATGCGACGAAGCTCGAACAAATCATGACAGAACAGTGCGGATCCCGAGAAGACCCCGCATCCGATAGAGTAACCGGCGTTCCTTACCATTTTTTTGAGGTTTTCATTCACCAGGCCGTAGGGATAGGAAAAGCTGCGCAGTGGAGAGCCGATGAGATCTTCAATGATAAGCCGCGAATGGGAGATCTCCCGCCAGGCATCATCTTCTCCAAGCTCGGTAAGCCGGGGATGGCTGAACGAGTGCGAGCCGATTTCGAATCCTTCCTTCGCAAGCTCAATGATCTGGTCTCTTCGAAGCAGCTGTCCACGCGGAACCGCGAGGTCCCTCTCCCAGATATTCGATTTGATTTTTCGGTCGGCCACGACAAAAACTACCCCCTTCATTCCGAAGTTCTGGAGCGCCGGGAATGCGAGATCGGAAATTTCCGCAAAACCATCATCGAAGGTCAGTATGACAGGCTTGCGCGGCAGATTCAGCTCCCCCCGGAGAAATAGCCGATAGTCGTGGAACGTGATGGTCGTAAACCCCCATCGCTCGATCAGCTCAAGGTGTTTTCGAAACTCCCGCACGTGGAGACACGTCCAGTGCGAGTTTGCAATGCGATCATCGTCAACGATACGATGGTACACCAGAATCTTTATCTTGTTCGGATTTCCGTTGTGGGTGGATTGATTTTGAGGTTGATTCATTCAGAACTTCTTTCCGGGTTTGGTATATTGACAATTGTCTCCATTATGGAGTTACCGTGGTAGTAAGGTCCATCGCAAACGCTCTTTTCCTGGGACGGTCGCTGGACGTCGACAATTTTATCAGGGACTGGTATGCTGCATCCACCTGGTCTCCGATGATACCCCAGTCATATCGTGTCCGCACCAGGTCGTAACCGTTTCTCACTAGCGTATGAGTGAGAGCTGAAGTGCGAAAAAGTTGTATCACCTGCTCGGCGAAGTCTTGGGGATCGTCTGCGATGAGGACGGATTCGTTGTGCCCCACGTCGATCCCTTCACAACCGATGCTTGTAGTTACAATCGGCTTCTTCATCGCCATCGCTTCCAGGACTTTGAGCCGGGTTCCTCCTCCCATACGAAGCGGCACGACATATACGCTTGCGCGTGAAACATACGGTCGGACGTCTTCCACAAAACCCGTAATGACGATATTCTCCGAAGCCCGGTTCATTAACTTCCTGGGAGGACGGCTCCCAACGATGTAGATCTTTACATCCGGGACTTCTCGTTGAATGAGGGGAAATATGTTATCCAGAAAATAGAGCATCCCATCGTAATTGGGGACGTACGCCATCATCCCGGTGAAAACAAGCGAGTGCGGCTCCGGAGGCGATGTGAACGGCTGGAAGTATCCGGTATCGACACCGTTCGGTATGATGTATTTCGGCACTGAGGGGATATCCCTGTCGAAACAGGCTTTGTCCATCGCCGAAGTGACGAAAATCGCATCGTGTTTCCTGCAGGTATCGATTTCCTCGCGACGTATTTTGATGTATTGCTGGTTGTAATAGAACTTCCTGATTGGCGAAAGGGTGTTTTGTGCCATACGCCGAAAGTTATCGTATTCGACATTGTGGGCGTCGACGATCGTGATGGCGTCGGTATCCAAACGGAAACACCCGAGCGTCGTGAATTCAGTCTGAACAATATCAAAATCATTGCTGGCGCAGAGCTTGTCAATCGCGCGCTGCATCGGCTCGCCGTACTCGCTCACCCGGAGAAAGCTTCGATTCGTAAAGAGCGAGTAGCATTGTACCAGCCGGCGCGTGAGATACGCCGATGGGTGCGGAACAACATGGAACTCTTTTACCTGCCGATAAAAACTCCGTCGAATATTCTCGTCGTCTTGCGGCGAGCCATAAGAGAGGACAGTCACTTCATGCTTCTCTGACATCCTCTTTAGCAGCTGGTAAATCCGGATTGCACCGCCGAAGTTCTGAGGAACGGGAGAATATGGCAATAGATGGAGAATTTTCATGATACGAATTCCTTCTCGGGGAAAAATACTCGTCTCAGGTTTCGCAGCGAAAAGAATCTCTTCAGGAAACCGATTTCCTTCGGATTCAATGTTTTCGACAGGAGCAGGGACAGGACATAAATTCCGCAGGCGATCATCCCCTGCCCCATCCATGGGATTCCGCTGTGGGTCATGAGCGCTGCGGAAATGGCCATGAGTCCTCCGGCGGCGGCTCCCTTCAATAATACCGGGATGTTCAGAGCGCCAAGAATTGATTTCGGCACCAAAGCCACAGCGGCAATGAAGACGGCTAACTCAGTGATGAGCGTCGCAATTGCAGCACCTATCCCTCCATTGCTCAGGTGCGTTTGTGTGTAGGGAATCATGAAGTAGTTCATGATTGGATTTAGTAGGAGCGCTGCAAATGCGACAACCGTCCATTGCCGCTGCTTGTCTGTTGCGAATAACGTGGTGCCGAGCACCATGTCGATATACACCAGCAGTAAACCAAGAGAAAAAATCTTAAGGATCGTCACGGAGGGAGCGTACTCCTGAAGTCCGAAAAAGAATTGAATAACGTGTTCCGCATAACCAAAGACGATGACACTGATCGGAATCCCCGCAAGGACGATGAACTCGATGCTCTTCGTCGTGGTCTGAACCTGAGTCTCGTCCTCTTTCATCGAGAGCCGGGAGAGTATGGGGAAAATTGCCGTCGTGAATATGCTTGGAAGGAACATGAAAATGTCAAAGAACCGATGTGCCGCCCCATACCAGCCGACGACAACTCCCGGGACCATCAATGAAAGCATGACAGCGTCGATTCTGTAATAGATTGTTGCGAACACGGAATACAAGAAATAAGGCAGGCCCCGTTTCATCAGCATTTTCACGGCATCCCACTGAATCCTGCCCATCCTCGGCACGAAGCGCCGGAAATACCTGAAATTGAGGGCGGAACCGACGAGCGTGCTGATGGCCATGATGACGGCGATGATGACGGAATGAGCGCCGAGTACGAGCGCAGTGACGGCAGCGAGCATAAGGACGACACGTTCGCCGATGGCAGCGATGGAGCTGTATTCCATTGCCTCGAAGCCCTGGATGCAGTTGCGGAAAACTCCGCCGACGCACTCCCAGAGCTTCGCGATTCCGAGAATGATAATGAGAATCTGGACCTCTGCCGTGTACCCGGCGAAATGTCCGAGGATCGCCATCGTCACCAATGAACCGAACCATAATACCATTCGAACGCCGACGCAATTCGTGGCGAGCTGCGATGCATCCTCCGGACAACGAGCGACTCCCTTGGGGATAAGATAGTTCCCCCCAAAATCGATGACGATCTGGAACATCGTTCCGATTGAAATGGCAAGGTACAATTTTCCGTAGTCCTCGCTCCCGAGATAGCGAGGCAGGAACAGCATCAGGACAAAGCTCGAAACCCACGTGATCATTTGCGAGCCCATCATCACACTGGTGTTTTTCGTTATGGAAGTTGCGACGTCGGATTTCATCGGAATATCAATGTGCGATAAATAAATTGTTGAAGCGGGCGAGGTATAAACCGCCTTGCGGCAACACGGCCGAGAAAAACAGGGATCTCAACAAAAACGCGGTTCCATTTGCCGGCCGGGTCCTGGAAAAATCGAAAGAGCCATTCCATGCCTGATCGCCTCATCCATATCGGTGCCCGGACAATGGCGCCGGAGAGAAAGTCGAATAAGCCGCCGACGGCAAGGCACACTCCGACGTTGAGATTCCTGGCATTATGAGCAATCCATTTCTCCTGTGTGGGTGTCCCGAACGCCACGAGCAGAATATCCGGCCGCTTCGAGTTGATGTCTTCGATGACGGCTTCATGTTCCTCTGCTGAGAGGTAACCGTGATGATATCCCACGATTTGCAGACGCGAATACGACTTACGAAGATGGTCGAGACATCCCTCGATAACGCGTGGACGGGCTCCAAGCAGATAGACAGTCAACCCGCGGGATTCTGCATACCGGAGGACTTTCGGGGAAAAGTCTGTCCCGTTGAGATTTTCGATAATCGGAGTGCCAAAAATTTTTCCCGCGATCTTCAGGCCGCTCCCGTCCGGGAGCACGAGATCTGCGGAGTTGACGCAGGACATCAGCTCGTGGTCCCGTCTCGCCGATTGAATGCTGTGGACGTTGACGAAAAACACCTTTCGAGGGTTTGAGCCGTTATGATGAGATGCAAAGACCTTCAGCAGAGCCATCGCCGTCTGAGATGTGACGTTGTCGACTCTTACGCCGAGGATGAACATCGTTCGCTCCCGCATTCGATCCTCTTCTCGCCGGTTTGTTTTGGTTTGCTCCATATTCTCCTTCACGCCTTCTGCCGGGCGGGGACGGCATCCAATTTTTGGACGACGGTCAGCAGTCCGGTCAACGTGCCAAGGTAAATCATGTTGCGATAGTACGTGAGCTGCAAATCGTAATACGAGACGACCATCTGATTGACCACGGCGACAATGAGTACCGCACAGACAGCTTTGAGGTATGGGTCCTGCAACTTCGAAAAAACTGAAGCGCCGTGGAACATCACAGAATTGAAGAAGAGCCAGAACAGGAAGAACCCGACTCCGCCCATCTTTACCAGGAGCCAGAGAATCTGATTGTGCGGGATATAATCGCGGAGCGGGAACGGAATATGAACCAGGTCTATCGGCAGGTCATATTTATTCCCGAACCCGATACCAAGGATCGGGGCTCTTCTCACGGTCATGGCGAGATCGAATTTTTCGTGCTCGCGATAGAGGTTTGAGTAGAATCGCTCGCCGGCCGTCTCCGGGTCGTTCGCAAATCCGGTCCTGACAAGACGAACCGGGAATGCCCACTTGCTCTCGCTGTTCCACATCACCGTGCAGTAAAGGGCGAACAGGAGCGCGTACGGCAGCATGGATTTCAACAGCATCCAGCGTTCCCGTCCGGGCATAAGCACGACAAACAGGATCGAGCTCGCCGCCGCCGAGGCGTACGCCGCACGCCTCTGCGCAACGATGAACCCCATCATAAATATTGGCAGCATCCAGGTGAGGAATCGCCGCTGTCGCAAATCTCCTCCGAAGAGAACCAAACCCAGCAGGAATACGATCATCGTGGTGAAGAACACCGGGTCTTCGTGGTTGGTGAGAGTCGGGTATCCCTGGAGGGAAAGTCCAATGCGTAAGTATCGTGCGACTCCCTGAATTGCCTTAAAGGAAATTGCACCGATGAAAATCCACATCAATCCCCTGAGCTGTTCCTTCGTCCAGATGACTTGCGTGGTGAAGATATACAACAGCGCAAAGTAGAAAAGCGCCCGGATTTCCCAGATGGCAGGGAGGAAGTCGCCGCCGCTCTTGAGCCCGGAGATAAGTGAAAACACTATCCACGCAAAGAGCATTGCCAATGCAGGCCAGAGGGGAATGCGATTGAAATGGACGTCCTTCTTCAAGGAAGCGACAAGCAACCAGACGAAAAACAGAAGGACCAGATGCAACTCGATCGGGTTCATGACCGCCGCGTCGAAATGCGGGATGTAGCGTATCTCTTTCAGATTATCAAAATAACTCACCTTGAGTGTCAGCGGATCGAATCCCGGGATGCCAAATTGATCGAAGGCGAGGACCATGCCAATGAACACGTAGAATCCCCAGTCCAGCCGGTAGAACGTGACAATCACTATTGTCGCGGCCGAGAGTGCGGCGATTGGAGGTGCAAACCTTCCTTCGGTGATGATGAATATCGAAGTGATGGCCAGAGACCCCAGAACGCAGAAGATAAGAGCAGAGGTGCTCTCTCGTCTTCCGGCGAGAGGGTACACGAGCTCCCTATGACCGGAATTCTCCTGTTGCTGTGCGTCAAACATTTCTCTTCCTTCCCACTTCATATCGCCGGCTCCGTCAGCGCGAACATATCATACAACACGACGGCGGCCTCGATGAGTGCGAGAAGCGCGATGATGGAGTACGCGGTCCATCTCACGCGGCCCGTGTGTTTGCCGATCGTGACGATAATGATACTTATTGCCAATATTCCGTTCAGGGTAATCACTCTCTCACCATTATCAGGAGTCTTCGTCGACGAAGCGGTTAAACACAAAACCCAGAACCTGTCGCTCATGCAGCTGGCGAAACACCTTTTCGACATCCTGGCGTTTCGTTTTCCGCGTGTCGATCACGAGAAGCAAGCCGTTGAGCTCGTTGGCATACAGGATAGGAAACCCACGCGTGTGCAGAGCGGGCATGTCCACGATGACGAACTCATATTTCTGCTCGAGAGAATGGATGACATCTCGAAACGCGGCCAGTTGTTTCAGCCCGATAGCCGGCTCCCGATGAGCGCGATGAAAAAGAGTGGACTGAGACCGCCGGTCGCCGTTGCCCTTTCCGGTTGCCGATCCTGCTGAGAGGATGGAAAGGTGGTTTATGCTTGTCCGCGAGAGATGAACCGACCCGTTCTGCATCGATTCGAGAAGTCCGGGAACGAGCGGCGTGCCGAAAACTTCATGCAAGCGGGGCTTACTGACGTTGAGGTCGACGATCACTGTCTCCCGTTCGTAACCAAGGGCCAGCGAGACGGCGAGATTGGAGGCCACAAGCGTTTTTCCCTCGCCCGGGTTCGGGCTGGTAATCCCCACGGTGAGATTGATATTCTCATGATCTCCGGCGAGGAGTGAATAATTAAAACAATTATAATAATCGAATGCGACAATTTTGTTGTCGATGTTTTGCGGTGTGCTTTCGCTGACGATGATCGACTTGGGAATCCGGGTCAGCCGGTGAGCATTCGATTCATGAACGAGCTGCTCTCCCGCGGGAACGGGGGTCTCATCTGGAGGTTTCAAAGGATCGGGCTGCATGGCATTTTTCTAACGGCTTACTGGAGTGTTTCGGGGATGAATGCGATGACGGGCTTTCGGTAGTTCTCGATGTCTCTCGGCGAGTGCACCCTGCTGTCCAGCATTTCTGCCGTCGCTGCCGAAAGGATCCCCATGAGTAAACCGAGACCCAACCCGCCAAGCATGATCAATGCCCGGTTCGGCTTGGAGGGTTCAATGGGAAGTCGCGCCGGGTCGATGATGATGAATTGGTCGGCGGCCCTCTTCCCCAGATCGCGCGTAGTCCGTGCTTGCTCGAGTTTTATCTTCATCTCGTCGTACAGTTTCTGATAAATACCGTAGTTCGATTCCTTATCCTGGTCGACGCGCTGGCTGATGGAAGACCGCTTGATATCGTCGATGTTCTGTGTCCGCCTCTTCTCGAGGGTCCAGCGCTGTGACTGCTGTTTGGATATTTCCGAGTCGACACCTTTTCGCATGCGCTCGAGAAGATCGAGAATCTGCGTTTCAAGTTTTGCAACGTCGGGATATTTCGTCGTGTAACGTTGGGCAAATTCGTCATACTTTGTCAGGAGCGCGTGGAGCTCGGAGGAAAAAGGAAGCTCTGATCGCGAGATGTCAAAAAGGGCTTGTTTGCCCGCTTCCGACCGGAATGCTTCCGGGAATGACCTTAGCACAGCGACTTCCCGCTGGTAGGTTCTGAGCTTGGCATCGATTTCACCGATTTGTCGAT
>DASYTP010000334.1:0-14195 GCA_036002145.1 Bacteroidota bacterium
CCCTCGAATTCTCATGCTACTTTCTCCTTATGATAAATTGACTTGTCCATGGGCTTTGTAGTTAGACTCAACGATGGGGAGATTGGTTGACATTGGTTGACAGTTCTGCGCCTTCGGCGGAAAGGTCGGGGACGGTCGGGAGAGCATTTAGTGTTAATGGTTATTGGTTACTGGTCACTGGTCACTGGTTACTGGTTACGGGTTACTGGTTACTGGTTACTGGTTACGGGTTACTGGTTAGTAGATACTCATGATTCATCCTGCACTCTAGCCCCGAGCATCCAGGATCGAGCATCCAGGATCGAGGATCGAGGATCAAGGATCGAGCATCGAGGATCCAAATAACGGTTAACATATAACCAATAACTAAATCTCCGTTTGTCCTTCTCAGTCCCCTGTTTACAGTTTACTGTTTACAGTTTCCTGTTTCCCGTTTGCTGGCTACTGATTACTGATTACTGCCTACTGCATACTGCCTACTTCATCCTCGCAAACCTCATCGCATCTTCGCCACGGACGATGAACTCGTGTACAATGCGAAGGCCTTCGCGCTGACCGTGCCAGAGCAGTCTACGAACGGCGTCATCAAACCCACACCATTGGTATTCGTCGTGTTCGTGAGAAAGTTTCAACACACTGCCGGGTTCCACCTGGGCCGCGAACATCGGATTGAGATTAATGCAGTCGTCCGCCGGATCGTAGAACGAGTTGACGTACGGTACCACCCAGAACCCCTTCGGGGCAAGACCCGTTTCCTCATGCAACTCTCGTAATGCGGCATCTTGTGCCCTTTCATTCTCATCCAGCGAGCCGCTGACAAACTGCCAGATGTTCGGGTAGACTTTTTCGCTCGCCGCACGGCGCAAGAGGAGATACCAGGGCCGGTCGTTTTCGAACTTGAAAACGCAGACCTCGACGAATTTGATTACGATGGAAGACATAGGTGATGGATAGGTGAGTGGTTAGTCAAGGGACGTCCGATGTAAGATATTAGATGTTAGATGTTAGTTTAGAGGGTTCAGGGTTCAGGATTCAGGGTTCAGGGTTCAGGATTCAGGTTACGGGTTGCGGGTTACGGGTTACCGGTTTCCGGTTTTGAATTATTTTATCCGTGAAGATCCGTGCATCTACCGTGGAAATCCGTGGTTTATAAATCTTAGCATTAAATTGGAACAATATCTTTCTTACCCACATACTCCCAGCTGCCGGGTACAAGCGAATCATTGCTATACCTGCCAATCCTCGTGCGGGTTAAGGAAACAACCTCGTAGCCGAACGCCTCGCACATCCGGCGGACCTGGCGGTTCTTGCCTTCATGAATCGTCATTTCAAACGTGCTTCCTTCCAGAATGTGAATCCTGGCCGGCATCAACCGTTCGCCATCGAGCATCACACCCCGTTTGAATGCATCGGCGTGCTGTCTCGCCAGGGGGCGATCAAGCTCAACTTTGTAAGTTTTGGAAATTTTCGATTCGGGATTCGTCAATCGCTCGCCGAATCGATTATCGTTTGTGAACAGGAGGAGGCCGGATGTCTCCCGGTCGAGCCTGCCGACCGGGAAGACCCACTTGCCAACGTCTCCAAGAAGGTCGTAAACCGTTTTCCTTCCCCGTTCATCGGACCGCGACGTCACAACACCCAGCGGCTTATTCATCATGATATACACAAGGGTTTTTCCGGCAATCGCTTCGCCGTTCACCAAGATCTTGTCGTGATCGAGCGAACATCGAAACGACGGATCCCGGATGACGACACCGTTGATCATCACCTTACCCTTTCGAATGAGCCCTTCCGCCCTCGTGCGGGAAGTGTAGCCTAACTTCGAAAGCGCGCGCGCCAGGCTGACGTTGCGAAGCATTTTTTGTGCAGTTGATTTCACGGTCTTGGATCAGGTTGCAATCGTACCGATCCCGGTTGCTTCGCGCAGAGCGAAAATAAAATTATTCTCATTCAGTCACAAGCGCGAGCAGGTGTAAATATCACGTACCGAGCCAAGCTATGCCACCCCTTCGGGGTTTTTGAAGACACAGGACCGCAAATCTTTTTCAACAGCCGGATGCATTGTAATATAAAAACAAAAGCTCAACCTTCAATGAGATTGAGCTTTCCGAAACATGATCAGAATATTGTTACGCCAGGATAGCGTCGGTCTTCGTGAACAAGAGGTGATCGTGGTAATAGTGCATCAATAAAAACGAGAGCACGACGACATAGTAACATTGGTCGAAGGTGAACCCGAGCGCATGACGGTTCAGGAGCAGCAAGCCGATCATGCCGACGGCAACAACTGCGCATCCGACGTTGAACATGTAAAACCTCCACCCTCTCCCCTCGGCGGACAGGCTCCGGATGAGCGGAGTACTGATACCCTCCTTTTGCTGCCGCAGCCTGTTAATATAGAGCGTCAATCCGAGATACTGAAATGAATGCCATGTATTGAAACCCTGGAACGCGACATCCAGCTCATGGTACGCAGGGATGAAAAAAGACACAACAATTGTCAATCCCATCAGCAGGGCTTTCGGCGTGTGCAACTCGCCGCGGACATATTCACGGTACGTTCGTCCGAGCCAGAGTGTCACGGAGACGCCGAAAATCATCACCGCCAGGAGGAACACCGCCCATCCGGTGGTGGGATTGTTTTGGATCAGCAAGAAATCCGGGAAGAGGAGGCTGATCTGCCCGATCTTGAAATCGTTGTTCACCATTCTCCAGACACCGATGGGATACAACGATGAAAACACGACGGCGTAGTCAAGGATTCGCGACGGAAGAGAGATCGGCCTGGAGTTCTTTTGATTATAACAGTCGATGATGTACGCAATCTGGTGGAGAATGTGAATCGATGCCCAGAAGAAGAAGAAGGTGATGAGCAATTGAAAATTCACGATACCGAGGTATACGACGATGAAGGGAAGCACGAGCGATCCCAGCAGGAAAAAGACATGATGTTTCCTGAATTCTCCATCGAGAAATGTGCGCGTGTACGTGGAGTACATATGCGGACCCCCAATGAACAGGGCGATGAGTCCATTGACAATGTTCCGGCTGACGTCGAGGACGTCCGCAGGATTCACGCCAAGCGATTCGCGGAACGAATCGATCGTAAGAAGATACTTGAGAATCTCATAAGCCCCAAATGGCAGCACCACCAGGATGGCGCTGAAGCTGATGAACGTCAAATCCCACGTACGATTGTTGAGCCACAGATTCTCGGGCACCTCGCCGGAGCGGGAGCCGATGGCTACAGAGTATGCAGAGTTCATCCTTCCCTCCACATGTCTGAATAAATTAGGTGAATTAGCAAAGAAATGGACATAAAGTCGAACCAAAAATACGCCTTTTCTTCTTGAAAGTCAAGAATCGGTTGACAATCCCGAAATTACCTCGTATATTCATGAAATTGGCTAATCTCGTGGGGCAAGCATCTCAACGCGGCTAAAAAAGAAAAACCAATGAAATCTCCTGAATTCAATCCTCATCTCAAGACGATATATCTGAAAGCGGCAGCGACCCAGTTGCAGGCGAATAACCCTCCCGAAACGCGCCAGGCATTCGACAGACTGCGGGGAATGGGTTACAGCGAAAAAGACGCGAAGACCCTCATCGCATCGGTCATCGCGTGTGAATCGTACGTGGTGATCAAAAGTGGAAAGCCGTACGACCACGATCGGTTCGTACGGAACCTGAAGCGGTTGCCTGACCAGGAATTTGAGGAGGAGTAGGGGGTAACCTGAACTTCAGCCATAGTACGAATGGACGAAGCCGTCAGGTCGATAGGCCAAAGGAATGAAATGCAGGAGCTTTCATGATTCATAACAAGGCTGTCACTCGAGACTTGAGACTCATGTTTGTGATTGTGTTGTTGGCCGCTGGAACGAACGTCGCACATGGTCAATCGCACCACCATGAGGAGGACACGCTTGGCGTCGTTGACTTTTCCATCTCTTGCCTGCCTGCCAGTCAAACTGAATTCAACCGGGCGGTGACTCTTCTCCACCACATGACGTATCCGCAGGCGAGGGAGGCGTTTCAGAAGATCGCGGAACATGATTCCGGCTGTGCGATGGTCTATTGGGGAATTGCAATGACGTTGTTTCAACCACTCTGGCCAACGCGCCCCGGCACTGCGGATCTTCAACGAGGATGGGAGGCGGTGCAGAGAGCCAGGGCACTTAACCCCCCGACGAAGCGCGAGCAACTCCTGATTGCTGCCGCCGAAGGCTTTTTCCGTGAACCTGCACCAGGCGACTACTGGAACCGAGTCCGTGAGTGGGCGCAGGGTATGGAAGCATGCTATGCAGCTTTTCCCCGGGATCATGAAGTTGATGCTTTCTATGCATTGTCGCTGCTTGCCACAGTCCGGCCTGATCAAATCTCCTCCCCTAATAATGCGCGTGCCGCGGACATACTCCTTCGCGTCTTGAAGGAGAATCACCGCCATCCGGGTGCGATGCACTATTTGATTCATGCAAACGACGTACCGGGCCGTGAACATGAATCACTTGACATTCTCCGCGAATACGAATCGATCGCCCCTCATAACCCTCACGCGCTTCATATGCCGACGCATATCTACACCCGGCTTGGCGACTGGCAGGAGGTTGTCCGGGGAAATATCAAAGCCGCAGAGGCGGCACTCGAATTCCCGGCGGGAGATCATCGGCAGTTCATCTGGGATGAATTCCCCCATGCCATTGAATACCTGATCTATGCGTATCTCCAAATGGGTGCGGACGATGCGGCTGCCGCACAACTGAAGCGTCTCCTGGGAACGCCAAGGCTTGAGCCGACCTTCAAGACTGCGTTCCATCTCTCATCTACCAGAGCACGGTACGCTCTTGAGAGAAAGGCCTGGACCGAGGCTGCAGCGATCGTGCCGCGGGAAGGCGGCACAGTGGACTGGGATCGTTTTCCCTGGCCGGAGGCAATAAGCTGGTTTGCACATGGCCTCGGTTCCGTTCACATCGGTGATTCTGCCGATGCGCGAAGATCGCGGAACCGACTCGCAGAGCTTGAAGATGCTGCCGCCAAAGCAAAGGAAGAGCTCTTCGCACGCAACATTCGTGTTCTGCGTACTGAGCTCACGGCATGGCTTGTTTACAAACAGGGCATGAATGATTCGAGCGTGGCACTCATGACAAAAGCCGCCGAGGTTGAGACTTCAACGCCCAAGCATGCCGTCACGCCCGGCGGCACGCTGCCGGCATATGAGCTCCTGGGGGATCTTCTCCTCGATCAGGGGAAGCCCTCCGAAGCCTGCAACGCGTACAAACGCTCTCTGGAGCTCTACCCCGGACGTTTTAACTCGCTTCTGGGTGCAGCCCGATCCGCGCGCGCGATCGACAGTTTACAGACAGCGACAACATTCTATCGCAGGCTCATAGATGGCACGAGCGTTGAATCGAAACGTGAGGTGCTTCAGGAAGCACGAGCTTTCTTGTCTGGAAGATAGTCGACAGCCCTGCTTTGATAATTGATGGAAGAATCTAACATTCCTTTTCCTGAAGAGATCACCTGTCCGCACGCGATTCTCTTCTCTTACTGAAAGCTGAAGAGAGACGCAGGGGCATAATTCTCAAGAGTCTTTTCCAACAGAGTTGTAGCCATTACCGGCTCGTTGGGTGTGTGGGAAGTGTGCCGGCCGAGGATACCAAGTATCGTAATCCACCGTCGATTGGGGCAAGGAGCGGTGGAGGTTCGAGTCCCTGAAGACCAGTTCGACCAGGCCCGTGATGTGCTGGCATCGCGACAATTAGGGTGAGCCTGCTTTGGAGCAGCCAGTTTTCTTAAGAACATGATATCAACATCACCCGGGAAAATGACATGAAAGAACCACTCCACCAAAACATCTCCCCTGTCATGACGAAAACAATTCTGGTTCTCTTAATTCTAGTTTCTAGCGCCTTCTGCATTCTCATCATTCCGCAACTCCTCGGCGCTCAAACACAGAAAAAGGCAGACGTCTGGAGCCGTTTCAAATTCTTTGAGGGAAAATGGGAGGGAACGGGGAACGGAGAGCCGGGTACTTCAAAAGTCGAGCGGGAGTACGAGTTTGTGCTCACCGGAACATTCCTCTCCGTGAAGAACAAATCAACCTATGCACCGCAGGAGAAGAATCCGAAGGGCGAGGTGCATGAGGACTGGGGATTCTTCAGTCATGACCGCGCGCGTAAACTATTCGTCCTGCGGCAATTCAATATGGAAGGGTTTGTCAACCAGTATATTCTTGACACATTGCACACGGATTCCATAGTTATTGTTTTCGTTACCGAGGCTATTGAAAACATCGCACCGGGATGGAAAGGAAAGGAAACATACACTATCCTCAACGACGATGAGTTTGTTGAGACGTTCGAGCTGGCCGGTCCCGGCAAGGAATTCGAGGTGTACTCGAAGAACACGTTGAAACGAGTGAGGAGGTAATTCCATGAAGATTCTCGCATCAATCTCAATCATAATTCTCGTCACACTCAACGTATCTGCACAACCCCACTTTCCTCTGGAGTTAGAAGATGATTGGGGTTACGAGGGCGACGACATCATTACAGAGGGAACACTGATCATTTCGACCGTTGTCGGCGATACCGTGATCGAAAACGGACGGCGCTACTCGGTGATTGATGGGTCGATGTATGGCTATGAGTTTCTCAGGCAAAAGGGTTTTGAAGTCATTGCGTACGATCCACTCGACAGCAATGAATTTGTGCTGCTGGATTTTGCTGCAAGTCCCTCCGAGACCGTGAGTGTTCATTCACAAGGGCACATTACCACCATCGCTTTGGGTCAATTGACAACGTCTCGCTGGACATTCCACGTCCTGGCGAACTTTTCCCTTCAACCCCTCAACGAATGTTCGCTTCTACCTCCCCGTGGCGGGGAGAGTGTCACTCGACATCTATAATATCACAGGGAAATTGGTGACGACCCTCGCTGAAGGTTATCTTGCACCTGGTTGGCACGGCCGCGTTTGGAACGCCGATGGACTGCCCGCAGGTGTATACTTCTGCAGATGTGTCGGAAAGTCGGCAATCAAGACCAGAGCGATAATGCTGATCCGATAAGAGGATGCGGTCGAAAAATCGAACCTCCCGCGTTTTATTACCGCGGATCGCCGCTAAAGACGCACGAAAACCACACGGATATCCGTGCATATCCGTGTGGTTTCAGTGTCAATCCGAGGTTAGTTTTTTCTCGCGGCCTCAAACCGACGATTTCAAAATGAAAATGACCAAATCATTCCCATCCCCCCTTGCCTCAGAATGAAAATTGTTTTATCTTATGTGACTCACAAAAGTGCTTCTCGCCGGGGAAATCCCTCGATTCAGCGTGCTCCGGAGACAGGAGAGACTCACTCAAGTAAAACCTAAAGGAGTTTTTATGACTTCTGCGCGACTACCTGGTAACCACGTTTATTGTATTCGAGGGATGGCATCCTATGTCTTCACGGTGATAATATTTTGCCTCTCGAGCCTTCAGAACGCCAATGCCGGCGGGAAAGGCTCGCTGGACGCGCAACTCGCCACAGTGCTCGCGAGTCACGAATTCACCGGCGCCATCGAGTCGAAGTTCAAACAAAAGCTGAACCGTCCGATCGATCAGAAGCGCGCGAATCTCGGCCGGCTCCTGTGGTTCGACATCATCGGTGGATTGAACAACGACAATACTTGCGGTGGCTGCCATTCCCCCACCAACGGGTTCGGAGACACGCAGCCGATCGCCATTGGTGTCGATAACAACCTCGTCGTCGGCCCGGGCCGCACAGGCCCCCGCAACCAACGCCGAACGCCGATCGCGGCAAACACCGCCCTGTACCCGACGCTCATGTGGAACTCACGGTTTGCAGCGTTATCGGGCGATCCGTTCGACAATAGCGCCGGTTTCCAGTTCCCTGCACCCGAGGGATTATCACTTTCATACCAGCCTCACCTTCTCGTGGCGCAGGCGTTCATTCCGCCCACTGAGCGCGTGGAAGTCGCCGGGTTTCATTTCCCGGGAAACAACACTGACATCCGAAACGAGGTACTGCGCCTGCTCAACGAGAATGGTGAATATCGAAAATTATTCGGCCAGGTGTTTCCGGAGATTGCAAAAGGTGCTCCCATCAACTTCGATCATTTCGGTAAGGCGATCGCCGAGTTCGAATTCACACTCGTCTTCGCAAACGCGCCTCTCGATCGCTTTGCGCGGGGTGAACGGAGCGCCCTGACTGCCGGCCAGAAAAGAGGGGCGATGCTGTTCTTCGGAGAGGCACGCTGCGTGCAATGCCATAAGGTTTCCGGGAATTCGAACGAGATGTTCAGCGACTTCCGCCAGCACGTCATTGGAGTTCCACAAGTCGCACCTTCCAACAGCAACATGGTGTTCGACGGGCCGGGGGCCAACGAGGACTTCGGCCTTGAGCAGGTCACCGGTATCGAGGCAGATCGCTACATGTTCCGCACTCCCCCGCTGCGCAACGCCGCCGTCATGCCGGCCTTCATGCATAACGGAGCATTTGTGCAATTAGAGGACGCGATTCGCCACCATCTGGATCCGTTTACATCGGCGCGCTCCTATAGTCCGTCCTCTCTGCCGCCGGACCTGCAGGGCCCGATCGGTCCGACCGAACCTGTGCTCGCCCGAGTTGATCCACTGTTACAGACACCGATCGTGCTCTCTGCCGGGGAGTTCTCAGATCTCGTCGACTTTGTGAGAAACGGCCTGCTTGATCCGCGCATCCTGCCTAAACGTCTAAAGACGCTCGTTCCGAAGGTAGTGCCGAGCGGCAGGCAGACTCTCACGTTCGAGTTCAACTTCTCACCGACCGCGGCGGCCAGCGAAACGCGCGTTTCCCGTGACGAGAATACGAGCCCCACGACTGCCGAACTGATTGGGAGTTACCCCAATCCCTTCAACCCGAGCACAACCATCAGCTACCAGCTCCCGGTACAGAGTGTGGTTACGCTCCGGGTGTTCGATGTGCTGGGTCGTGAAGTCGCAACACTCGTGGATGGCGTTGAAAACGCCGGTTCAAAATCGGTAGTGTGGGATGCAAGTTTGGCGGCGAGCGGAGTATATTTCTACCGGCTCTCGGTCTCGCTGCCGGCGAGACGAGACGTTGACCCGGCATCTCAAGTCGGACGAGCCGAGGCGCTTGTGGAGACGAAGAAGTTTACGCTGTTGCGGTAGGGCGAGGCTGGGTATTGGCGGAGGGGATGTGAGATAGGAGATGTGAGATGTGCGATATGAGATGTGAGATGCCCGCGTGACTGAGGCAGTCGGAGAGGACGTGAGTCGTTCGGGGGACGTGTTAGGTGTTGGGTGTTGGGTGTTAGATTCCCGACCGAAAGGCCAAGAGCTGTTCGGTTCGTCTTCGACGAGACCTCGACTAAAGTCGGGTCGGGTCGGGTGGGGCCCGGCCGGTTGGAGGTTTGGTAATAGTATTCTGGTTTCGGGTTTGATTTAACTTTTAACTTCTAACTTCTAACTTTTAACTTTTAACTTTTAACTTGTAGCTTCTATCAAAGGAAAATCATCATGACCGAACTATCCTCGCTCTGGCTCCCGATCCTGCTGTCGTCCGTCGTTGTTTTCCTCGTGAGCTCAATCATTCACATGGCGTCCCCGTGGCACAAGGGTGACTACCCCAAACTGCCGAACGAAGATAAAGCGATGGACGCGCTCCGCCCCCTCGCGATACCCCCTGGGGACTACCTGATGCCCCGGCCATCGAGCACCAAGGAGATGAGCTCACCCGAATTCGTGGAGAAACTGAAGAGGGGGCCGGTAATGATGCTGTCGGTCTGGCCGAATGGACCTTCATCGATGGGAAAAAACCTCGCCCTCTGGTTTCTCTACTCCTGCGTCGTCGGGCTCTTCTCGGCCTACGTCGCCGGCAGGGCGATTCCATCCGGTGCGGCGTATCTCTCCGTGTTTCGATTCGCCGGAGTAACGGCATTTGTCGGATACTCCCTCGCCCTCTGGCAGATGTCTATCTGGTATCACCGTTCATGGATCACCACCATGAAGATCACCATCGACGGGTTGATCTATGGGCTGCTGACGGCGGGCGTGTTTGGTTGGCTCTGGCCGCGATGAGCGTGAGGAAAGGCGGGGGGAAGTGGAATAATGGATTGGTGGATTAGTGGATGAATGGTGTGGCGGAGTTCACTCCGCTTTGTGCTTGCCCGCTACTGTTTACTGTCTACTGTTTACTTTTTACAGCAGTCTCTCCTTCAACGCCTTCGCCACTGCCTCACTCCGGCTGTGTACGTGAAGCTTCGTGTAGATGTTCCTCAGATGTGAATCAACCGTGTGGAAACTGACCCCGAGGTCATGGGCAATCTGCTTTTTCGGATTTCCCCGTATGAGCAGGTGGAGGATCTCTTTCTCTGCGTCAGTGATTCTGTAATTTCCTTTTGGCGTTGCCATGTCTGTGAACATGTCGAGCATCTTGCGCGCAATTTGTGCATTAATAGGGGCGCCGCCATTGAGAATTTCTGAAAGCGATCTCATGATGTCGTCGGGCGGGGCGCTCTTGAGAAGATAGCCCGATGCGCCGGCGCAGATCGCCTCAAAAATCTTATCGCTGTCGTCGAAGACCGTCAGCATGATTACTTGAATTGATGGGGCGACGGTTTTGACACGACGTATCCCCTCGATGCCGTCCATCCCCGGCAATCCTATGTCCATCAACAGGATATCGGGTGCAGCATCGGATTCGAGATGTGCCAATGCCGCCTCGCAGGATGAGACGGAAAGGCCACATGTTAGCCCGGCGGTCTCATCGATGAGATCACGGATATTCGTCCTGAACCGCTCGTTATCCTCGACCAGCCAGACGGAAATTATGTGGGTAGAGGATTCTGAAGAAATCTTATTCATGTTCACAATATACCCCGTCGGTTCTGATTTCGCAATCACGCGTTTGCGGGGTATCCATCTCCCTGTATTCCCTTGCGTGGCGCCCCTCTCATGGCTGTCATTCCCGCCTTTGCCCGTCATTCCCGCCTTTGCCCGTCATTCCCTCCTCTACCTGTCATTCCCTCCTCTACCTGTCATTCCCGCGGAAGCGGGAATCTTTGAAAGTCTAATGTCATATGCCTGATTGGATCACACGCGCAGTCCCGAAACAGTGGAGGCTCTGGCGTAGGAATCACGGCTGCCCCCGATTGCCATTATCGTTGAGGCAGCAGTCTTCAGTTGCGCAGGGGAAGATTCCCGATAAAAACATTCGGGAATGACAATCGGAGGGGGGGGTCGGGAATGACAATCGGAGGGGGGAGCCGGGAATGACAGGAAAGGGGGCGGGAATGAGAGGCAGAGGGGGCGCTTGATGATGCCTGCAATAACTCCACTCCGGGTCTGTCCGCTCCCCTTCTCACAGCCTCCCGGAAAACCTCACGGTCGTCCCTCCTGCAGGATGAGACGTGATCTCGCACACTCCGCCGATGTTTTTGGCCCGGTTCCGCAGACTGCCGAGTCCGTTTCCACGGCGCATGGTAGCCTGCAGCGCGGGATCAAAACCCTTTCCGTTATCACGGACGGTTGTTTCCAGAGTCCCGTCCTTTTGATCCACCCGAATCTCTACCCTGGTAGCAGAAGCATGCTTCACGATGTTTGTCAGAATCTCCTTGAATGCAAGGAAAAAATTTCTCTTGAAGTCTATCGTGACTCTCTCATTCCCCTTCGACGGATCGTTTCCGGACGTATCGAAGTCGTGCTCGACGTTGGCAAGCAGGGTTGACGCCGTGTCCTTCATTCGCAGGAGGAGATCATCGAGTGTCTCGTTCGTCGGCTTGATGAACCAGACGATATCCTTCATGCCTTCGGAAGTCGAAATTGCGGTGTCAAATATTTCGGCGAGCTTGTCTTTTGTTGCTGTGTTCAATTCCGGCGCGCGCTGTACGGATCGGCTGATCATGGCAATGGTGCTGAGATTGCTTCCCACGTCGTCGTGAAGGTCATCGGCGATACGCAGCCTGAGCCGCTCCACCTCGAGAAGCCGATGCAGCCGGTAGCGGTACGCTCCATAGCTTACGCCCGCGATGAAAACGACTATCAAGGACCGAAACCACCATGTGCCCCAAAATGGAGGCGTGATAACGATCGAGATGGAGGTACCCGATTCGTTCCACACGTTATCACTGGTGGATCCTTTCACCTGGAAGACATATCTTCCCGGGTCGAGATTTGGGTAACTCGCGTAATTACGAGTCCCCGAGTGCACCCAGTCTTTATCCACGCCGATCATTCTGTAGGTAAACGTGTTTCGCGTCGGATTGGCATAATCCAGTGCGGCAAAAGTGAACGAGCAGAAGTTTTGATCGTACGAGAGACGCATTCCGCCGGATGAGTACTCTCCGGCAGGAACTTCCCTATCAAAGATCGAAAAGTTCGTGATTGCAATCTCGGGGGTGCGGGAAACGGTGGAAATGCCTGCGGGGGAAAATTCCGTAAACCCGCCGGATGCGCCGGCGTACAGCCTTCCCCGGTTGTTCCTGTAGAATCCGGAGAAAAATTCCGTGAACGGCATACCATCCTTCTCATCGTACCTCGCGAAGGCGTGGGTGCGCGGATTGAATCGCACGAGCCCGATTCCCGTTGAGAGCCAGAGCTCGTCGTCAAGTTCCACGGCGATGCCGAAGATGTGAGCTCTGTGAAGCTGATCAATGGGAACATGGCGGAACTCACCGGATAGTGGATCGAACGACACAAGACCCACCAGTGTGCTGAGCCAGAACGTTCCACGGCGGTCTTCGGTAAACGAATAGATGAAGTTCTCCTCGTTACCTGTCGAATCTCCCGGGTGCATAAATCGCGTAAACGTTCCATCCTTTTCGAGCCTGTTAAGTCCTTTACCGAAGGTCGCCACCCACAGGTTCGAGGCGTGGTCTTCTCGAACACACGAAACAACATTACCTTCGCGAGGATGCGCGTCGGAAGGACCAGTCAGGTAATTCCTGAAACGACCCTTGTTCCCTATCATTTGTGAAAGTCCGCCACGTCCGTAGATCCATATAGATCCGGAATGATCCTCAAGAATGCCCCAGATGTCGCCGGGCGCGAGGCTCGTAAAATCCATCTTCTCCCGCCTGTGAACCCTGAAGCGTTTCTGTCGGGCGTCGTACATTGCTAGTCCGGCGGCCGTTCCCACCCACAAGTTTCCGCTTTGATCCTCGAAGACTGTATTGACGTCGTTGTTGGGAAGAGAGAACGGATCTGCCGGCACGTTCTCGAAGTGAGCCACGCGGCGATACCCGCCGCCCGTTCGCCGGAGGGCCTCTAATCCGCCGCCCCACAATCCCATCCAGAGTATTCCCTTACGATCCTCACACAAGGAGAGCACGGCGCCGCGGTCAAAGTGGAGAGAGTCGCGATCGCGAACGTGATTGTCGAAAGGGCTTCGCGTAATGAACACCTTGACCGCTCCGCTCCGTGTACCGACCCAGAGGAAAATGCTCGATTCCCCCGACGCCACCGGATCCACGTACAACGTCAGAATCCCATTCACGGCGCGGACAATATCGCCGGAGGGAGGGAATTGCGGGAACGCACCCCCGGCGGGCGAGATCAACCCGATCTCCGATGCCCCAATCCACATCCTTCCCGTCGGGTCATGGACAATCGAGTTAACGGTATGTGTTAACGATGAGGGAAGCCTCAAACGATTGATGCGGCCCGTGCGCATGTCGATTGTGTTCAATCCCCTATTGGTCCCAACCCACAATACTTCATCTTCACCCTCACAAAGAGCGGAGATGCGATCCGACAAAATTGTGTTCACTCCGCCTCCTTCATGGCGGTATTGAACGATGCGAGATGATGCCCGCACGAGTGCATTCAGTCCGCCCGCGATCGTCCCGATCCACAGATTCCCTTTGCGGTCCGTCAAAAGACAGGAAATGCTGTTATCGCTCAACCCGTTCACAGTCGTATACTGTCGGAACGATTGAGCGGCAAGGTTGTAGCCGAACAGCCCGAGCGAGCCGGTTCCGATCCAGAGCGTACCAGTTGAATCTTTCGCGATGGCATTGATATTGCTTTCAGAGAATTCGGCGCCTGGGAGGAAGACTGCGAACTGCTCCGTCCTCAGGTTGAATGTCCACAGACCTCTGTGCGTTGCAAGCAGAAGAAAATCATCGTCCATTTCAATCATTGCCTGGATGATGTCCTCCTTGACGATGAGGGACTTAGTATTCGCTGGAGATCCG
>DASYTP010000335.1:0-5263 GCA_036002145.1 Bacteroidota bacterium
GTGAAATTGAACGTCTGGTTGCCGCCATAGCTCACGCTGATTGCACCCGATGGGGATATGCTGCCGTTGGCTCCCGCCGATGCGCTGATCGTAAATTGATCGATTCGAAATACAACACGGATCGTATGATTCGTCGTTACATTGGTAAAGGTGTACGATGCAGCGACCGCCTCACTCACGCCATCGACGATGAGAGAATCAACATGATATCCTGTAGATGGAGTGAAATTGAACGTCTGGTTGCCGCCATAGCTCACGCTGATTGCGCCCGACGGGGATATGCTGCCATTGGCTCCCGCCGATGCGCTGATCGTAAATTGATCGATGTGAAATGCAACACGGATCGTATGATTCGTCGTTACATTGGTGAAGGTGTACGATGCAGCGATCGCCTGGCTCACACCATCGACGATGAGAGAATCAACATGATATCCTGTCGATGGAGTGAAGTTGAATGTCTGGCTCCCGCCAGGATTCACACTGACCTGGCCGAATGGCGATATGCCGCCGTTCGCTCCGGCTGATGAGGTGATTGTGTACAGGTTCGCGAAGACAACTCGAATGGTATGATTGAAAGTCACATTCCTGAATCTATAGCTTGCGAGAGAATCGACCTTTACACCGTCGACGATCACGCTGTCCGAATGGTATCCAGTGTTAGGGGTGAAGGTGAATGTCGTGTCTCCGTGACTCGAAATGACGATGTTTCCTGAGGGATTGATAGTCCCACCGGTGCTCGCGGAAGCGATGATAGTATCCAGAATCGTGAGGTTTCCGATATTCACACTATCGATCGTCAGATTTGATCCAAACGCCTCAACTCCGTAACCAGACGGTGGAAAGTCTCCGAAAAAACTGAAGGTGTGGAGTGCGCCGTTTGAATCCAGTACGGCCGTAATATTATTCCCTGGATAGGAAGTGGAGGCCCCTGTCACGTTAAACGATTGCGCACCAGCCGCGACTGGACTCCAGGGCGAATAAGCACCGTTATCAGTCGACTGCAGGTTGGATGGTACTTTGTACCCGCCGTAACTGCCGCCTCCTCCGCTATCCTCCGCCGCACGCTGTCGATAACTGTAAGCATCGGTCGCGATGACATACAAATGTGAGAAGATCTCATCGAAATTCCTGATCAGGTCATCGCGGTCGGGCTGTAGCTCTGTATGGGAGGGCGAAGTTTCGTACCAGCCGCTCAAATATCCTTCAGACACATGATAAGACCCTGATGGAAGATTGATAAATTGATACGCTCCCGCCGCGTCCGTGGTCGCCGAATCATTCACGGGTCCACAAATAAAAATCTTCCAGCCGGGGATGCCCGGCTCGCCGGAATCTTTCAGCCGGTTCTCATTCTTGTCGACGAAAACCGTTCCGCCGATTTCGTTCTGTCCTTCGACCGTGTTTGAAGCGGGCTGCCGCATGACCGCCCCTTTGACGATTGGTCGGGATACTTGCCCGAAGGCAGTTGTGCCGAGGAGGCTGACGAACGCAAGCAACGAAAGCGCGTGTACATGACATCGACCTGTTTTCGAAAACGAGGTGAACATTACTATCTATTTCCTGATAAAATTCGCTACTTTCCCCAACTGGAAAATAAAAAAATGCGCGATCATTCCCCTGGTAGGAGCACGATGGACCCCATACATGATGCTGTTTCGAATGAACTCTGGAACTGAATTCCCGGCAAGGTCGGAAACACCTTCCACCCCTCCCGCTACAGCATGATGAACCATAATAATATACACATGTCGACGGAGCGTGTCAATAGGGGTTTTCCCTACCCCCGCCATCGAAATCGTGCTGTTTTCGCCATAACACTTTGCAATAATTTGGAGTGGGACAAAACACTTGTGACTGCATCGTCTCCCCATCTCTAAATTAAAAACCCACGACGTTAGAGGCTGTCGTGGGTTATCCGGTCGCGAACATGAATCGCCAACCGTCTTAGTTGGAATGGCACTAAAACTTGATCCTCACTCCGATCCCTCCAAGTATACTCGATAACGTCGTACCGTCGGCCAGCTCACCTGTCTGGTACTTAACGCTGCAGGGCAATGAAAGAGAATTTGATATTGCAAAGACGGGCTCCAGACCGAGTCCAATCACATTCTTTCCTGCGAAACTCACCTCAGTGCTTTGATACAACCTCAGATCGATGAAAAATCCCGCCTGTAGTTGATCGCCCAACCGTGCAGTATATCTCCCCCGAAGATCGAATCGATTCGGCTCAATTCTGTCCACCTCATCCACCATCAGGTTTCCAACGGCAAATTTGCTGGACCCTTTTAGTACGAATTGTGCAAAGAAAGAAAGTTCATCCGCTCCAAGCCCTTTGTTGAATAGCGCATTCGCAGCAACTTTGGTGCTTGGCGCCAGCACCTCGTCGGCTCCAAGCTTATCCGTGCCGTAGGTGGTCACAACGATATCAGTTGAAAGTGTTGTCGCTTCCTCGAGACGCAGATCGACCCCTCCCGTCAGCACAACCTCGTCACCGGGATCGTAGTCATCGTAATTCGCAAGAGTTCTGTAACTCCCTTTGTACTGGTACGAAGCTCCGAACCCCAGCACGACTTCCTCGTTGAGCGGGACCGCATAAACGATCCCGGGGGTAATATTCAGCCCCTGACCAAAATTAGGGACCTGGAGACCGAAGACACTGTTGCTCAGGAGAATACTGGTCTCGAATTCCTGTTGTGTGAGCTCTTTCTTGCCTGTCGGCAAATTCACACCGAGCGTGTACACGATATCAGGTTCTTCGCCGTGGTATGACACGCCGACCTGTGTGTCGGTGTAGCCGCTCAGGTGGGTCACGTCGCCCACCACGCTCGCCGGCAACCCCCGCAGGGAGACGCTCCACTCCTTTCCGGCAGGAAGATAGAGCGAAAGCGACGTGTTGAATTCCGAAAAATCAAATTGATCTTTGAGTGACCACTGTTGATACATCGGCATGATTGAAACCGATCCCTGGCGGCTGATAATGTGCGTCTCATCTTGCGCGAGGACTCCACCGATGGAGCATACCGCCAGGAAAAATATCACGAAGCGTCTCATTGGTCTTCCTTTCATCGAACAAGAATCAGTTTACGGGTTGCGGTAAAGTCCTTGCCTTTTCCCCCATCCAACCTCACCGCACGCAGCCGGTAGATGTACATCCCGCTCGCTACCTCTGTACCGGCGTCATTTCTCCCATCCCATGTGAATGTGTATACGCCCGTAAGCTGGACAGCATCCACCAAACTCCTGACACGTCGCCCGGCGATATCAAAGATTTCGAGGCGCACGCCGCTTCGTCCACTCAATTGATACCGGATTTGCGTGCCGGGGTTAAACGGGTTCGGATAATTCTGTTCCAGGGCATGCGAAAGCGGAACCAGCGGAATTCCACCGCCTTGCTGTTCTGCGTATTCCTTTGTGCCCACGATTACTTTCAGCAAGCTTTTATGGAACGGTTCACCCAGCTGCAGGCTGAATCGGCCCTCTGTCAACGGAATGGAATTAAGATTATCCTTATCGAGCACATAGAGTTGAAACCCCTCCGGGATTTTGCCGAGCCGGGAGAGGGTCACCAGGGCAACCTGATGGGAGCTCGTTGAAGAGACCTCGACCTCCCACGTGAGTCCATCGACCGGCAATTCGGCGACCCGTGTCATGAAATCTTTTCCACCATCGACAATCGATAACCGGAGATACTCGCCTATCGGCGGAGGCTCCCGATCGTTGATCCTGGTGCGCGACGGGGCGGCTTCCTTCCAGAATCCCAGGAGGTTGCGTGAATCCTTCAAACCCAGCTCCGGAATTTCCGCTGCGAAATTCTCGGCATACATCAACTCTTCCTCCCACCCGTCAATTTGGTTCCGTCTCGTTATCGCAAGTGCTACTGTTTCTTTCGGGGGCACAAATAACGTGACCGGTCGGTTAAGCGTATTATAGACGAAGTATCCTCCCCAGGGTTGAAGAATGTCGGCAACAGCATACTCGTCGCCGTCATAATAGTTCGGCCTCGAGATCGTCGTATCTGAGATCTGAGAGTTTTGAATGATGCTCGTCCATGAAACAGGATACGCAAAGGGGTTCGCAATCTGGTTCCACCCACTCTCCAGAACGATCGGATAAGCGCCCGCACCCGGTGGAGGGAATACAGATTGCCCCGGGCCTGTCGTGAAGGAGAATCCCGACTGCGTTACAAGCCAGAACGAAGTACCGGGAGTAAACGACGCAGAAACGACGGGATACTCTGCGTAGTCGCCCTGCTCCCACCGAAATACCCGCCAGCGATTGCGAGAGTACGTCCCGCCATAATCATCGGCTAACACGCTGAAGATATCCCGGCGAGCGGCATTGAGATCGAGCGGGATGGAGACCATGGTGTATTTCTTCCGCTGAAGGTTGATCGGATATGACGGACCGGCAAGACTCACAGGTATCGTCGCGGGGGCGTCAACCGGATTATTGGGCGGATAGGTGACGATAAAAACCGTGCTGCCTGAAACGCGCAGGATGATATAATACTCAATTCCGCGTATCGTCGCGTAACTGGAAGGAATCTTCCCTCTCAACGTATCGACGTCGCGCTGCAACGTGTCGCCGGCATAATTGTACTCGCCGCCCCGACGGTAATAGAGCGACTCGGCAAAGGTGAGGAGGTTCGGCGAGATTGGGAACTTGACGTCGAACTGTTGACCCGCGGTCGCAATGGAGTCCGAGGCTGAAGACAACGGAAGGGGCGGCTGTTGGCTTCTTGAATATACCAGGAAGCCGCTCTCCACGTGCGTATTCAATTGTTGAACATCATCCACCACCGCCTGCCCCACCGCGGATGTTACCGTTGTGGCCGTGGATGGAGAAACCTCGAAACCCGTTGTTACAGCTGAGAACGGAACTACGGTGTTTTGAGAAAACAGCGAGCACGGTGACCCGATCGCCATGAGAATCAGATATGAGACAATATTATTCTTCATCGTCGACTTTCACCGGAAAATTGTTTCTGCTGCTACCCAAAACTGAACGATCATCTTCATTCAAAACATCCGCCTACGATTACAGGCCGCTCCGATGGAGCTGCTGGCCAGTTTGCTTTGTCGAGTTCTACAAACAGGTCGCCCCTAACGGGGCTCGCTGCACTAATTACGAAATCAGTAGTCAGTCCCGGATAACTGAATCGATCTACTTTTCGAATGATAGAATTCGACCGTCTCGTCGGGACGACTTGTTTGCGGTTATTCCGGATTACAACAAAGTAAAGCTCCATCGGGGACAACGAATT
>DASYTP010000336.1:0-5057 GCA_036002145.1 Bacteroidota bacterium
GTACCTGCCGGCTGTACCAGCGAGTCCGGGGCAAACGGAAGTACCGTGAACGCGAAAACCTGTTTCTGAGGAATCCGGAGTACGGCCGTCGCAGCGGACGTAAGCGTGTCATCGTCGGTGACCTCGTACGCAGCGACGAACCCGCCCGTCGTATCGTACGTGTGCGTCACGACGCTGGAGGGATTGACCACACTGTCTCCGTCTCCGAAATACAACACCCTTCGGGTAATCGCATTCCTGAAGGGATCCTTCTCAATGAGTGAAAACTGTACTTCCGAAGGATTCGAAGAAGGGAAAGACGCTATCATGTTGCACACCGGAGCGCTGTGTGCGGAGTCTTCAGAGGTGTACGTATAGAACACTGTGTCAGATGATGCAGACACCGATGAGATTGCCCTCGCCTTTGCGATACTCGTCGAGGAGAACCACGGGTCTCCTATGAAAAGCTCCCCCTCGACTCTGATTTCCGCCTGGGGCATCGTACTGTCGCCTCCGAGAACCATCGCGCCGGCCGACCGGATGACGACCCTTCCCGCGGTAGAGGAGGCAGGAACCATGCCGGGAGTGCCGCATGTGTCGATAAGCTTGCCGAATATTTTCAACGGTGCGAGCTGGGAGAGATGGTTGATGACTATGGGGATACAGCTTCCCGTGAGTCCTCCGCCGAGATCTATGAGAAACGAATTCAACACGTTCAATGTAACCGAGTCCTGGTATGTGACCGTGACGCCGGGGGGAATCTCGAAATCGTAGAACCAATATGTCCCGGAAGCCAGGGTCGTATCAGAGGTCGGGTGGAACGAGGTGAAACACAGCGGCGGGGGGCCACCAAAGAACAGGTAGTTCACCAGATATTCGATATCGGCCGTGTCGACCGCCGCGGTGACATTGAGGTCGGCCTTGGTGAGATCGGTCGGTGGCGGTCCGCCAAATCTCAGATAATTGACGAGATAGTTCAGGTCCGCAACATCGACTCTCCCGTCGTCATTCACATCGCCGCAAACATACGATGTCTGTGCGATCGAATCTTCGGAGAGAAAGAGCAGTACCAAAACTGCTCCCAGAAGAAGTGTGACAGTTTGTTTCATTACTCCTACTCCTTTCCTAAAAGTGAATTCCCGGATTTGGCTTCGCTATTGCAAGCTCTGTGCCGAAAAATATGTCCCCAATATGGAGGCACAAGCGATGAACTGGTTGTACTCGCAGGCTGAATTCAGGCAATGGATGGTCGGGAACGGGCAAAAAAAACCTCCGGAGTCAACTCACCGAAGTCTCCAGAGGCTCTCGCTCCTCGTGCTGGCGCAAGGGATTAGTCCAGTTGATCAACTCCAAGGTTTTGACTATCCTAATCTCTCCACGTCAGACCGTGGGCAACTCTTATCCACCACCATCAATGATTGCAGCAAAACGTGTGCCATGCGAAATTGTCGGAAAGGGATGCAAGCAGGGGAGGTGTGGGACACGATTGCCCGATATTCGGCAATCGATAGGTCAGAACCGGCCGGACCGGGGAGTCAAAGCCTGAATTTCTCTTTTCGCCGCTCCATAGCTTTGCGATCGACACCGAGCATCCGCGCCGCTTCACTGACGTTGCCACGCGATTCCTGCAGGGCGAGCTCTACGAGTTGTTTTTCGAGCTGTTCCAGGAGGTCGTTGTGGCCATCGTGAGAAGAAAGAGTTCCTTGCAAGGCCGCCTGCAAGAGAGATGGCGAGACTGCAGCGGCTCCGACCCCAATTCCGAGCACGGTGAGTTGGTTTGAAGAAATCTCGCTCGACGGGGTCAGAAGGAAAACACGCTCGACAACGTTTCTCAACTCCCTCACGTTGCCTCTCCATTCACATTTGGTCAGGAGTTCCAGGGCGGCGGGTGAGAATGTTTTCGACTTGTTGGAGAATTCATCCAGGAAGTGCTGGGCGAGGGTCGGGATATCTTCCTTTCGCTCCCTGAGCGGGGGAAGGAAAATCGGCATGACATTCAACCGGTAGTAAAGGTCCTCCCGGAACTTTCCCGCCTGCGTCAATTCCTGCAAGTTTCTATTGGTTGCGGCGACAATGCGTACGTCGATCGCCCGCTCGGTCGCCGAGCCAAGGCGGTAAAACTTTCGCTCTTCGAGAATTCTCAGCAGTTTCGGCTGGAGATCGAGCGGCATCTCCGATATTTCATCGAGAAAAACGGTGCCTTTGTGCGCGAGCTCGAACTTCCCGATGGCCGTGCCGGTGGCGCCGGTGAATGCGCCCCGCTCATGGCCGAAGAGCTCCGACTCGACAAGGTTGGCAGGGATCGCAGCGCAGTTAATGGGAATGAACGGTTTGTCCGCACGGTCGCTCCAGAAATGAATCGCGTGTGCTACGATTTCCTTTCCCGTCCCTGTTTCTCCGCCGAGCAATATCGTCGCCGATGATTTTGCAATAGCCGGGATGGTATCGAGCAGGTCTTTCATTTTCTTGCTCGCCCCCACGATCCCGTGTACTTTATAGTTACGTTGAAGCTCCTGTCGCAACCGCTGATTCTCCGCGAAGAGCGTCTCCTGGAGCTTCGCCGTGTGGATGTACTGAGCGGATTGCTGCGCGATAGCGCCGAGGATCCGCATGGCGCTCTCGCCAAACTGTTCCCCACCAGCAGGATTCATGAGATTTATGATCCCGATGATTTCTCCTTTCACAATCAACGGTACAGCCAGTATTGGGCCATATGTGCGGTAGCGCTCAGGAGGGTTCTTAAGTCCGACGGCGTCGATGAATGAGGTTGAACGTAGCGGCTTGCCGTTGTCGAGAACCCAGCCCGCGACGATCATATTGACGGTGTGATCGATCCCGGCTTGTGAGCGGTCCGACCGGTGAACCAACGTTTTCACGGTCTCTTTTGTCGAGGGATCAAACAGCAGGATGGAAGCCATCTCCGCATGGGCGAGAGATGAGCTTGTTCCGATAATCGCCTGAAGGACGCTGTCGATGTCAGACGTCGAGCTCAGGATCAGCGTCCCGGAGAGCCGGTTGAGGGCTTCGAGCTCTTCGATGTGCTGTTGCAATGACGGATTGTCAGTCATTAGTTGTGCCCGGGAGAACTGTTCCAAGCATTCATCACGTCGCGATTCACCGTGATGTTCGAGAGAAAAGACTTCCTCAATTTCTCATCGGGAATCTTATCCCGCCGCTCACGAATGATCGTAAAGGCCTTGACCAAGTATCTTCGGGCCCGCGAGCTGTCGTGCAGCGCGGAGAAGATTTGCGACATGTTCCAGTAGACGCCGACGGGGTCATCAAGTTCGGAGTATGCGTTCAGAAGGGTATCGATGGTATTCGCCGTGGCCCGCACTTCAGCTTCTTTGCCGGTCCGGTTCAGTGCCAGTGCAAGCCAGACGGAGGAGTTTATCGCTGCAATCGTATCCTGCATCCGATAGAATATTGCTTCCGCCGTCCTGAAATTATCGATCGCGCGACGGAAGTTCTTTTGGCGGAAGTATGAAATCCCCAGAAAATGAGAACGCATCGTCGCATTGGCCGTGTCCCCGATCTCCGATGCCGTCGAGATCCCCCTGGTATAGTAGTCGAGCGCCCTTGAGTACTCCTTCTCCTCATCGAGGACCATGGCGATATTGGTCCAGGTCAGACCAAGATTTCTTCTGTTGCCCAGTTCCGTGAAAATTGTGTCGGCCCGCTCGTAAAACTCCAGCGCCGGGCCGAAATCGCCGAGGTCGTAGGAAATCAGCCCGAGGTTGATGCACGTAATACCTTCGCCTCGCCGGTCACCGAGCAGCCGGATGGTCTCGAGATTTCGTCTGTACACATTCAAGGCGTTGTAGTAATCGCCTTCACCTTCATAAATATTCGCGATGCCATTGAGGATCCTGCTTTCCAGGACGTGATCGCCAACTTTACCGGCAAATTTCAATGCCAGGGTATAGTGGCTGAGCGCTTCCGGAAAGTCGGATTGGCTGTAAAAGACCTGGCCGATTTTGGAGAGCGTCTGCGCCTGTCCGTGATCATCGCCGAGCGCCTGCGCGAGTCGTAAGCTGCGGCGGTAGAAGTCAAGCGATGTTTGATAATTACTCTGGTTGCCGTAGACGAGTCCGATATCGTGGAGGATGTTGGCTTCCTCGAGACTATCTCCGATTTCGTGTACAATCGTGTGTCCCAGAGTATAGTATGCGAGAGCCTCGGGATACTCCCCCCGATCCGAAAACAAATTCCCCAAACCCCGGTTCGCCGCGGCCTCCATCGATCGCTCGCCGTGCGTTTTTGCTATGGTCAGCGCTTCCGTATAGAGTTGGCGGGCCTTCTCATTTTCACCGGTGAACACATGGATCTCTCCCAATCCGAGAAATGCGAGGAGCATTCCGGGGTCGAGCGCCCGCGCCTTCTCGAAAAAACCTTGTGCAAGCACGACATCTTCTTTCGATTTCTTGTTATCGAATCTGTATCGTCCCTTCAGATAGTATTCGTATGCCTCGGGGTTCTCTGATCTCCTGGCGCCGATTTCTTTTTTTGCCTGGGGGGAAGGAGAAACTCTGAGAGCCTTGAGGATTGCAAGCGCCATGTTTCCCTCCAGCGTTGCGAGCTCAGACTTGCTGAGCGCAAGGTGATATCCCCACAATTGCTTCTTCGTTGATGCTTCAAGGAGTTGAGCAGAGACGGTAAACTCGTCACCCTGCCTGAATATGCTTCCCTCGACGAGGTGACGGACGTCGAATTGCTTTGCGATTTCCCCGGAGCTCAATGCGGCGTCCTTGAGCGAGAGGATGTCTTTGATTGGCGTGACGTGCAACCAGCCGGCGCGAGCGAGATCGACGATCAAGGCATTCGTAATGCCATAGCTCAGGGCCTCGTCTTCCGGGGGGCCGAGATTCTTCAAATACAGCACCGCAACGGAAGGTAATTCCTGATGTTCACTCCCGATAGGAACGATGAGATACGCCAGCAACAATACGCCGATGACGGCAGCTAACCACCAATATCTTGTCGCCGTCCTCGTCGTGCGGCGCCGCAGCATTTTTGAGATTGCTTGCCTGTCACCCCTTAACGCCTGGAGCAGCTCGCCGGCACTCTGAAATCGCTGA
>DASYTP010000337.1:0-5364 GCA_036002145.1 Bacteroidota bacterium
AAATCGAAATACTGCCCCGGCAATTGTGCGGTTTCAGCAGTGCCGTTGATCAGCTTGATATTCTTCCAGCCCCGCTTGCCAACCTCGATCCCGAACCAATCAAGGTAGAACTTCGATGGCTCGAGGGCTGTGACCTCGCCTTGTTCACCCACCCGCTCACGCAAATCCATGGCGACAAATCCCGGTCCGGCGCCGACATCAAGACATTTCCAGCCATGGGGAACATTGAGCCGATCGAAGAATTTCTGCGTCACATTTCCCCAGACGCCGTGCTGAAAACGAAGACGCTCGAGCTCCGTCTCATTGACGCCCAGAAGGTAGTCGGTGGAAGCAACGGGCGAATGATTTGAGAGAGGGCTCATCCCTTCGGCAGTCCTTTCTTCGCGATCGTCTCCATCACGTCGCTGAAGCGGTCGAGTTCCTGCAGCGTCGTGTAGAGATTCGGCGTGATCCGCAATCCTTTGAACTCATCGTGCATGATGGCGACGGTGAATATCTTATGTTTATCCATGAGATAACTCTGAAGGGCAACCGGGTCGACATCGACGATCTCCACGTTGGCTATGGCACACGATTGGTTTTCGTTGAACGAAGTGTGGAACCGGACGTTGGGGCGATCTTTCAACTTGTTCATCCAATAGCGCGAAAGATAACGGAGGCGCGCCTCTTTGCGTTTCGCTCCGATGCCCTGATGGAAGAGGATGGCTTCACCGATGGCGAGCCTGGGTGCGGCCGAATGCGTGCCGATCTCCTCGAACTTGCGGATATCTGTTTTTTGAGTTTTGTCTGCGGCCATCAAGGGCCAGATTTTTTCGATCTTGTCGCGTTTCACAAAAAGGAGCCCGGAGCCTTTCGGCGCATACAACCACTTGTGGAGGCTCGTGCCGTAGTAATCGCAACCAAGGTCGCTCTGTTTGAAATCGAAATGTCCGAAGGAGTGAGCACCGTCAACAATGACTTCGATCCCTTTCGCCCGTGCAAGCTCGCAGACGGTTTTCACGGGAGTGATTTGTCCTGTGATGTTGATAACGTGTGACATGAGGATCAGCCTTGTTTTGGCGGTAATGCCTTTCTCGAATTCCTGTGCGATTTCATCGAGATTGCTTGGAGCGATGGGAACTTTAATGAGTTTCAGGACAAGGCCTTCCCTCATCTCGCGCTGGCGAAGCGTCGTCACCATCCTGCCATAGTCCTGGGTCGTCGTAAGAATCTCATCCCCTGATTTGAGGTCCATGCCCATCAGGAGTATCTCGAGCGACTCGGAGGCGTTGCGTGTGATGGCAATTTCCTCACGATCGCATCCGAATATTTCTCCCAGACCGGTCCTCATCGTCTCCACTTGCGGCTCGAGGATTTGCCACATGGTGTAGGCGGTTGCGTCCTCCTGCTCCCAGATATATCTCACAAGCGCTTCCGTCACTATGCGCGGCGATGGAGAAACCCCGCCGTTATTGAGATTCATGATCCCCCGCGTGACGGTGAATGCATGTTGAATGTCGAACCAGAAATCTTCATCCATCGCTGACTGATCGGGCGGGAGGTGCTCGACCCGTTTGACCGCGGCATGCAGATTGTTGAGCAACGAAGCTACCGAAGCCGTGGTGAGCGCCGCAATACCGACTCCCTTCCCTACCATTGAGAGAAATTGACGGCGATCAGGTTTGGCGGGCGAAGGTTGTGTAAAAGGTTGCATGGGCGTACCCTTTCCTGGTGTGAGGTGAAGGTTGAGAGCAAACCTTAACATAGGAAAGTCTATCTGAAAAACAAAAGCGGCTCGTCCATCCCTGCGAAGGTTTTCTCCGCGAATGCGTTGCTGAACCTTCGCAAGGTTCAGGGTTGCCCGGAGCTTGTCGCTTGCCTGCGCTGTTGGGAATCATTCAGCGTGTGATTCTCGTTGGCGGGTAAATGAGCCGATTCGTAGTAGATCGAACGGAAGTTCGATCGTCTTGCGTAGAACGAACTTCCGTTCCTTCTACATGCCCGCTTCCAGTTTTCCATCCTTCATAATACACCGGTCGTCGAACCAGACTGTCGGTGCTTTGACAAGTCCGTCGAGATGGCTCGCGACCCTCACTGATCCCCCCATCGACTTGTTGTCGCCGAAGGCGATATGAATCGTTCCCATGACTTTCTCATCTTCAATGATACGTCCTGAGAGGATCGCCTTGTCGTTCGTACCGATCCCGAACTCCGCAACGTTGCGCCCGTCCTTTCCGTGCGGGTCGAGAAGCTCAACGAGTTGCTTCGCTTCAGTACCTCCCGTAATTTCTGAGGCATAGCCCCCCTCGACGACGATTCGAATGGGAGTCCTGACAACGCCGATCGTCGCCATCGAGCCGTCGACCACGACTACTCCGCGTGATTGTCCCTCGAGCGGGGCAAGATATGCTTCGCCGGTCGGTAAATTTCCCCATTGCCCTCGTTCGCGAAAGAGCCCGGTGCTGGCGTGCGCCATTCGTCCTTTCATCGGGAGCAAGATATCGGTCCCGGCGGGCGCCGTTACCCTGATCGTGCTTGCCGGCTCCATGAGCGCGCAAAGTTTTTGCGTTCTCACGGCAATCGCATGGTAATCGGCGTTCATGCACCTGATCATGATTTCCTCGGTGACATTCGGGAGTGTCCCGATGCGAACGCCGCAGGCGCTTGCTGCGCGGCGGGAGTCTGTGTGCGTGAGCGATCTGGACGTTGGACAGAGGACGACGTCCACTATCTTCATGAGCTCTCCCACTTCGCGCGGCGGCTCTTCGCCATTTGTCTTCCGCGGAAGTATTTCCACGAAGAGTACTTCATTACCAAGGTCTTTGCAAGCGTGCCACAAGGTATACCCGATTGTTCTCATCGGCTCGTCGGCGACGATAAGCACCTTCTCGCCGGGGCTGAGACCCATGCAATCACGCACGGCAACAAGACAAGCATTGTAAAGATCGGGATTCATGGAATAATGGAATGATGGAATGATGGATTAATGGATTTTGTTTTGTGTGATAGTTGAATTGAACTGATACATTGTACCGACCCCTGCGCTGATAGCCTTGTTATAGACTAGCGCTGCTGCGGCTGCGTCCTGCAACGCCATGCCGGTACTATCAAAGATAATGATTTCCTCGACCGAAATCCTTCCAGGCTTTCTCCCGGCAACGACTTCTCCAAGCTCTGCATGAACGTCACTCTTCTTCACTAACCCTGCGACGATGGCATGATGAAGGTCTCCTATGAGAGCGCTCTGTTCCAACACATCGACGATAATCTTGTTCGATACGAAGAGCTGCGGATCGAGTTCCTGCTTCTCCTCGCTGTCGGCACCGACGCCCGCGATAAACGTCCCCGGTGCGACATCATCGCAGTTCAAGAAAAACTCTCTTGCTGGCGTGCAAGTTACGCAAATGTGACTTTCTCTTACGGCGGAAGAAAGCCGGCCCTTTGTGATGGGCTCGACCGGGAGTTCATGAGCGAACTCAGCTGCGAATTGTCGGGCTTTGCCGTCATCGACATCGTAGACAAACGCTTGCGTCAGGTCCCGGACGCGCAGCAGGGCGCTGAGCTGGATCCTCCCCTGGTTTCCTGCACCGCAAATCGTGACGATCTCCGCATCCTTGCCGGCGAGATACTTCACAGCAACAGCCGTTGCGGCTCCGGTACGCTGGATGGTAATCTCAATCGAATCCATAACGGCAAGTGGATAACCGGTTACTGCGTCGCAAACGAGGATGAGCCCCTGGATCGTGGGCAATCCGAAGCGCTTTAGGTTCTGTGGAAAATTTGCATTGATCTTGGCAACGAAAAAATTGCGGTCTTGCTCCAGAAGTCCTGTCTTGATATGAAACCCGCCGTCCTGTGCATGTACGCCGAGGATGCCCGGCGGAGACGCTCTTCCTTCACCATGGAGCTTGAACGCCCGCTCGACCGCATCGATGCATTCATCGATTCCGATTAGAGAGCAAACCTCTTCCCGGTTAAGCAATAACGTGCCGTCTTTCGTGTGTTTGGAGCTTTCCATCATCATAGGTGTGCCGCGTTCACGAGGAATCCGATGAGGCCCGCGGCCCCGATGATGATCGGTTCCGGGACCTTCCATCGAAACAACACGAGGAGAGTGAGCCCGGCGATGAGCACCGTCGGGATATCGGTAATCGCCCGGCGGCCGAGCACAATAACTGCTCCGGCGATTGCCCCCGTCGCAGCCGCGGTCACGCCTTCGATAAACGCAGTCAGATGCAAATTCCTTGCAAAGCGCTCGACGTAAGGGGCCGGGAGTATAACAAAAAGATACACCGGCAAGAAAACACCGGCTGCCGCCGCGACTGCTCCCGGTACCCGGGCAACGAGATATCCGATGAATCCAACCGTGATGACAACCGGCCCCGGGGTAATCATTGCGACCGCGACGGCATCGAGAAACTGACGCTCGTTAAGCCAGTGATACTGCTGTACAACTCCCCCGTACAAGAATGGCACGATCGCAAGTCCGCTGCCAAACACGAAGGCTCCCGCCTTGCTGAAGAAGAGAAAAATCCTCGCCAGTGAATCCGATTCCTGGAGTGAGAGAGTTTGGATAACGGAGAATGTGATGGGAGAACATACGAGCAGTGCCCGCTGAGTGAAATTGAATGGAGGAGCGTAAACGATCAGGGCCACGACCCCGCTCGCGATGAAGAGCAGAAAGTATTCCTCCTCCGCGTACGCCGTGACCGCACACACGAGAACAAAGATTACCCACAAGAGTTTCTTGTTTTTCAGCGTCAGGCCGGTGAGCTTGTACGCCGAGCGAATGATGATGCCGATGACCGCAGCGCTGATTCCGTAGAAAAGCGATTGAATCCAGGCAAGGCCGCCATACTGTACGTACAGCATCCCTAATGCGAGGACCATGAGAAATGACGGAAGAATGAATGCAATGCCCGCAAGCGTCGCACCCGTGATCCTTCCCCGGAGGTACCCGATATAGATGGCGAGTTGCGCCGCAAGAGGCCCGGGCGCCAACTGCGCCAGGGCGAGGCCCCGCAAGTACTCTTCCCTGCTGATCCAGCGTCGATCGTGAACGAGGTCGCGTTCCATGTAACCGACCAGCGCGATCGGTCCGCCAAATCCGGTCGTGCCCAGTTTAAGGAAATAAAGCACCAGCTCCCGGAGCGGAGATGCAGGAAGAGTATCCGGATGAAGTTGCGGTATCATGTTGAAGACTTTTTAGCGTCCTGTTTCGTAATTATCTTGATTATATTCCACACAAACCAGATCGGGGTCAAATTCGAATTCACAAATCCAAAAGCCTGAGTTTTTTGATGGTTTAAGATTTCGAGATTGGGAAATTCGAATTTGTTTCGAATTTAGTGTTTCGTGCTTCGGATTTTACTGGGGACCAATCGG
>DASYTP010000338.1:0-3354 GCA_036002145.1 Bacteroidota bacterium
AATTCCCCCTTTGGTATCAATCAAAACACTAGCCGGCGGAAGCTTTTCTATTTCTATATTAGGTTCTCGTCTAAAATGAGATTCTAATAGAAACAGAGATGAGATTCTTATTGAGCGTTCCTCTTCACTCATAAGTTATGCTGCGGCGGCATAATCGTAAGAAGGCGAGTGCGTTGAGGATAAGAATTGTTAATTAAGATAGGAGAAAAATCTTTAATACCAAAAATCTGATATCCGCGATCTTTTCGTGCATCTTTCGTGACGATCCGTGTCTAAAAAACAGAGTAGCTTCGATCTGAGTGATCACTACACTAGCAATGCCGATTTCTCTACCGCTCCACACCCTGAAGCTGGCTCAACACTTTCCGTATTGCGGCGTACACATCGCCGGCGGAAATGCGTTTCATGCAGTCAAATGTCTGAATCGGACAACGGTCGCCGCCGTGAATACTGCATGGACGGCATTGCAGTCCCTCCGTTCCGAGGACGATATCATGTACACCGTAGGGAGCAAACCCGAATTCGGGGACTGTCGCGCCGAAAATCGCCACTACAGGAGTCTGCATTGCCACCGCAAGATGCATCGGTGCGCTGTCGTTGCTAACAAGCACCCGGCATCGCCGTATAAGCTCGGCCGACTGGAGCAGCGTGCACCGTCCCGCGGCAGAGAACACGCCGGGCGACGACACGGCAGAGCAAATGTCGGCGCAGAGCTCCCCATCCTCCCTCCCGCCAATCAGGACAACGGCACACCCGTCTGCCAGGATTTTTCCGATGAGCGCGACAAAACTCTCCCTGAGCCAGCGCTTGGTGTTCCATACCGTTCCCGGAGCTATCCCGATCAGCGGTTGCGTGTCGTCCGGTGCGTTTGACGCCAGGAGCATTCCGATCGACTCGCGGTCTTGCTTCGACGGGTAAAGATGCGGATACTCCTTCCGACCGGGCGGAAAGCCCAGCGGTCGGAGCAACTGAAGGTTACGATCCACCTCATGATCGGAGGACTCGTACTTCACCCGGTCGGTGAACATGAATGCACCTGCGCTGGAATCAAAGCCGACACGACGGGGAATTGAGGAAGCAGCGACAAGTACGGCACTTCGCAGTGAGCGATGTGGCACGAGCGCCGCATCATAGCGTTGTTCGCGGAGAATCCGAATCATCTGCAACAACCCGGAAATTCCGGATTGCCTACCGCGCTTCTCGTACGAGATTGCCCTGCGCACTGCCGGATGTCCAGCCATCAGCTCGACGGCACGCGGCCCTGCGACGACGTCGATATTTGCCGCAGGGGACATGCTCTTGAGCTTCTCGACAACCGGCAGCGTGAGGATAACATCGCCGAGAAATGCCGTCTGCACGACCACGATGTTTGCGTACTCAGGCATGGAGCTGCGTTACGGTTCGCTTCTTCGCCTGAACGTTCTCCCAAGTGTGTTTCCACCGCCGGTGCATCCACAGCCAATGATCGGGATATTGCCTGATGCGCTCTTCCAGGACTGCAGTATGTCGTCGCGTGAGTTCCAGCACGTTCTCTTCGCTGTAGCCGGAGAGATCGGGGAAAGGAATCTCCTCCAGCGTGACTTCATAGGTTCCGTCACGCTGTCTGACCATGAACCCGATCTGCAGCGGCGCGCCGTGGCGCAGCGCCAGCACCGCAGGTCCCTGGTGCGTCGCTACGCGCCTGCCGAAAAATTCGACAAAGACTCCCTCCATTGGCCCGCTCTGATCCGGCGCAATGGCGATGATCCTTTTGTTGTTTAACGCCTTGATAATCTCGCGAACAGAGATCCCCATCGGAATCACCGTATTCCCGCGAAGGCATCTCTGCCTGTTGATGAATTCATCGATCAACCTGTTGGACTGTGTCTGGACGATGATCGTGAAGGGCATCCTGGAGAGGTAACCGACCGCGAAGGCGATCAGCTCCCAATTCCCGAAATGCCCGGCCAGCATCACCATCCCCTTCCCACGGGAAAATCCTTCCTCCATGAGCTCCCGGTTCCTCACTTTGACAAGACGCCCGAGATCCTCATCCGTCATGTTCGGAAACCACAAGAACTCCATCATCGTAATGCCGTAGTTTTGGAAGGAGCCCTTTGCGATCACCGCCAACTCCGCCTGCGATTTCCCGGGAAATGCATACCGGAGATTATCGAGTGCGATGCCCCGCCGGCTGCCGATGAGGTAATACGCGATGCTCCCGAGCATCCTTCCAAAACGCTGGGCAGATTTGAGGGGCAGGAACAGCACGAGTTGCCGGAGGATCCGAAATGCGATAAATTCAATACGGGACCGCATGACGTGTCGGCTACCGTATCTTCAGAGCGTACGTCTGATACCAGTCGTCCTCGTGCATCTCATTACGATGAGTGGAATGCACGAGCGTATAATCGCCCATCCCATTCCGGTCTACGAAGACAAATATGACGCCCCCCTGCAGACTATTGTAATGCCATATTTCGTACGGATTGCTCTCCGCCGAGCTTGGAGACCGTTCAATTTCATCATAGGGGCCGTACACGACGTACACGCGTCCGCGATCAGTTTTCCACCCATCCGACATTCCTGACGAAAAATTCTGATTCGCCATTTCAATGCGGCGAAGATACTCTTTTTTTGTGACACTTCCGCCGGGAGCCGCGCCCGCCTCCCCCCGCTTCCAGAAATCGAACAGAAACTGCTTCTTCGCTTTCAGCTCCGTCAGGGCATCGAATTGCGACCTCTCGAAGTCGCTGAGAACATATTTCGTGTAAGCTGCCTCGCGATCGATCTCGGCTTCGGTCATGAATGCATACTCCCCCGGCAGAAAATCGGAGGTCGCGAGAACCGTGGAGTCGAGCATCATGCCGGGTTTGTAGATGAAGAACTTTCGCTCGGTGGATGTGACGACTCCTTGAAGGGAATCCACCAGGCTCATTCGAAACACGTAGGTCCCCCCCTTCAATGCCGAAAGATTCATCGTCCCGACCTCGACACTCGCATCGTGCAGCCTCGGCTTCGACTTATCCCGCGACAGCACCTGCGTTCCGGCCGCATCAAACACGGAGGCACGGACGGTCATCGCTGACTGCGACGCAGCACCTGCCAGGTTGTACACTTCCACATAGTAATACATCACCGGTAACCCGATTCCAAACAAACGACCCGGGTTCGGAATGACTTCAAACGTATTCTTATAAAATATGGAGTTCTGATTGGAGGAAGGCTGAATCGACGTGCAAAGCTCCACGTCGCTGAATGCCTCGCGATCCTTTGGAAACAACTCGATTGGCAGGGCCAGCACGGCGCTATCCCTTCGCGAGATATCCAGACCATCGTACGCGGTCAGGGAAATCGTGTATCCTCCCGGCAGCA
>DASYTP010000339.1:0-6094 GCA_036002145.1 Bacteroidota bacterium
TCAAATGCCTTCAATATTTTCGCATTCTTGACCATGTCAATAGGCTGAGAGGACCCTTAATGCTTCCAGGACTTTCTGAGTATTCGGCAAAAAGTATTCCTCCAGCGTCGGTGCATACGGCACCGGGATATCCAGAGAAGCAACCCGTCTGATCGGGGCATCCAGATATTCAAATGCCTGCTCCGATATCAAAGCGGCAACCTCTCCTCCGATCCCACCCGTCAGCGTGGCCTCATGCACAATCAGTACTTTCCCGGTCTTCTTCACGGAGGTCAATATCGCCTCTTTATCCATGGGAAGCAATGTGCGAAGGTCCAAAACCTCGACATCAACACCATCCCTCGCTATGGATTCGGCCGCATCGACGGACCAGTGGACTCCGGATCCATACGTGATCACGGAGATGTCGGCTCCGGTGCGCTTGATATCCGCCTCGCCGATCCGGACGATATAATCACCATCAGGCACATCCCCCTTCGCGTGACGGTAAAGGTACTTGTGCTCGAAGTAGAGGACGGGATTGGGATCGCGTATGGCTGCCTTGATGAGGCCTTTTGCATCGTACGGCGTTGCCGGGGCGACGAGCTTCAGTCCCGGGACATGGAAGAACCAGGCTTCAGGGTTGACCGAGTGGAACGGCCCTCCGTTGATACCCCCGCCCGACGGCAATCGGACCACCATTGGGACCGGCACAAAATTGCGATAGTAGTACTTTGCGGAAATATTGACGATCTGATTGAATCCATTCGAAACAAAATCTGCGAATTGCATCTCCGCGACCGGCCTCATCCCGGCGAGCGCTGCTCCGCTCGCAGCCCCGATGATTGCACTCTCCCCGAGTACCGTATCGATGACCCGATCTTCCCCAAATTCTTCCACGAAGCCTTTCGTCACTTTGAAAGCTCCTCCGTAGGTCCCGATGTCTTCTCCAAGGAGGAACACAGTTTTGTCACGCCGCATTTCTTCCCGCAATCCTTCGCTTATGGCGTCGAGATATGTCAGGGGTCTGGCCATGTGGGATTTGGGATTGGGGATTGGGGATTAGTGATGTGGAGGCTACATTGCATAAACGCCGGTAGCGGCGGCTTCGGGGTTCGGGTACGGGCGTTCGAGGGCAGATTTCGTCGACGTCTCCATTTTCTGTTCTATTTCACTCACCATCGAGTTGATCTTCTCATCGGTTAAAACTCCGCTCTTCAATAAAAGATATTCGAAACGGTCGATGGGATCTTTCTTTTTCCATTCATCGAACAATTTCTTCGGGACATACCACGCGTTGTCATGGGCGGCGTGACCGTGCATACGCATCGTCACGGACTCGACGATCGAAGGCCCGTCCCCTTTTCGCGCTCTTGCGACGGCATCTTTGGTGACGCGATAGACTTCAAGAATATCCGTACCATCGATCGTAGTGCCGGGGATGCCGTACCCCGCGGCCCTGTGGGAAAGCTTCTCCACGATGAATTGTTTTGAAATGGGAGTCGAGTACGCATATTGATTATTTTCGATCATCAAGATCAGCGGAAGCCTCATGACCGAGGCCATTGCCAGCGCCTCGTGGACCTCACCGACATTCGAGCCGCCATCCCCAATATACGTCATGACCACGGATTTTTCCTTTCGCATCTTGCATGCAAGTGCAACGCCGCACGCCACCGGCACCATAGCGCCGAGATGACTGATGTTTCCATAAATCCTCAGCGTTGGATCGGTGTAATGGCCGGTGCCATCACGTCCCTGCGTCAGACTTGTATCCCTCGCGAGATGTTGAAGCATAAGGTTAAGAAGCGATTGTCCCTTCACGAGATGCGCACCCATGTCCCGATGCATTGGAAAAAGGTAGTCGTGCTTTTCGAGCGCAAACGCGCTGCCGACAGAAGTGGCTTCGTTCCCGTTGCCCGAATACGCCCCGCCGACGATCTTCCCTTGTTGGTACAAGCGGAGGATCGCATTCTCAAACTCCCTAGTGAGGCGCATGAAGTAGTAGAGCCTGAAAAGATCCTCTTTGCTCAGCCCGGAGTTGATATGTGCGGCGGAACTCAGCGGCGACGCCGTCTTCTTCTTCTGTACTTTATTCATCAGAAAGCAGACAACTCTTCGAGAGCGTGCAAAATATCGGTTGTTTGCGGCAGCATCGCATTCTCCAGGGTCGGTCCATAGGGAACGGGGCAATCTTTCGCCGCTACCCGTTTGATCGGCGCATCCAGAATCGCAAATGCTTCGTCCGCGAGAATTGCGGCAATCTCCGCGCCGAAACCGCCCGTCAGCGTGTCCTCATGAGCGATCAACACCTTTCCCGTTTTCCTGACACTTCGCAGGATCGAATCGAGATCGAGGGGGTTGAGCGTTCGAAGATCGATGACCTCGACGCCGGTTCCCGCTTCCTCCAGTTTCCTTGCAGCTTCAAGCGAGCGCTGGACCATCATGCCCCAGGTGAGGACAGAAATATCACTTCCTTCGCGCACGACCTTCGCCAAGCCGAACGGCAGGCAATACTCAGCATCGGGCTCAGCACCGGCTGCAAAGCTGGCGCGATACAATCCTTTGTGCTCACAGAAGATGACAGGATCATCGCAACGACATGCTGTTTTGAGCAATCCTTTTGCATCTGCCGCATTCGAAGGCATCACGACTCGCAGGCCCGGAATGTGCGTGAAGATACCGTCGATACTCTGGCTGTGATACAATCCGCCATGAATGTATCCGCCCACTGCGACGCGGACAACCATGGGACATGACCATTCGTTGTTCGAGCGGAAACGAAGCATCGCGACTTCGTCCCGAAGCTGCATGAATCCAGGCCAGATATAGTCGCCGAATTGAATTTCGACGCACGGTTTGAATCCGCGCAACGCAAGGCCGAACGCCGTACCGATGATGCTCGCCTCTGCAAGGGGCGAGTTGAACACGCGCTCCCGCCCGAATTTCTTCGTCAATCCCTTCGTCGCCGTGAACACTCCTCCTTTGTCACCCGCGACGTCTTCACCATAGATCAGCATCTTCGGATTGCGTTCGAGCTCTTCGGCCATCGCATGATTAATCGCATCCACCACGACAATCTTCTCCCCCCTGTGTTCGGGTTCTGCAAACCCTACCTTTGAAACGATCACATCGGGTGAGTAAACATACTTCAGGAGATTCGCCGGATCCTGCTCCGGTTCCTCTTCTGCCAGCACCGCTGCCCGGTCGATGCGCTCGAGGACTTCCTGCTGGAGTTGCTTCAGTCCCGAGGCGGGCAGGATATTGTGAGCGAGGAGATATTTTTCAAACCTCGGCAACGGATCGCGCGCCCGATCTTTTGAAAGATCTTCCTCCGATCGGTATTTCCGTTGATCATCCGATGATGAATGTGGAAGCAATCGTACTGTGTGGGCAAGAATCAGCGCAGGTCCATCGCCCTTGCGCGCTTTCGAGACCGCATCGACCGCAGTTTCATAACATGCAAGAAAATCACAACCATCGACCTCATAGCGATTCAATCCCTTATAACCGCTCGTAAGATGACAAACGGATTCAGCCGCGGTCTGTTCCGCCTTTGTGACGGAGATTGCATACTTGTTGTCCTGGATGAGAAAGATGACGGGCAGCCTTTCCCGTGCCGCCCAGTTCACCGCTTCATGGAATTCACCTTCGCTCGTCGAGCCTTCGCCCGAGGAGACATAGACGACCTCGTCTTTGCCCTCCTTCACCGCACCGAGAGCAGTGCCGACGGCCTCGAGGTACTGCGTTCCAGTAGGGCTCGACTGCGCGATGATCCGCCATTTCTTATGACCCCAGTGAAACGGCATCGCAAATCCTGCGCTGCTCGGACCCTTGGCCCGGTGAAGGGCTTCGAGAAACACTTCCTCGACGGTGTAACCGAATGCAAGTGAGAACGGCAGATCGCGGTAGTACGGGTACGCCCAGTCTGATCCCGGCTTCATGGCGAACGCGGTTCCGATCTGGGCAGCCTCATGCCCGGACCCGCCGATGTGGAAGAAGACCTTCCCCTGTTTCAGCAGAAGGAGAATCTTGTCGTCAGACTTACGGGCCGTGAACATGATCCTGTAAGCGTCGATGAGCCGGTCGACTGTGAGCGGGGATCGCGAGCCGTCCGTCTTCGATGCACTGATCTGCTTCTTGCGCTCCTGACCGTTGGAGCGTTTTCCTTTTTTTTCACCCCTATCGAGGGTTGTTTCAGTTTTTTTCACTGGAGACATTCGATTGGCTCATTCTGTGGATTCTGAAGTAATCGCAGGAATTCTTCCGGTTGCCGCACGCAAGTATCGACCCCGAATACCCTGCTGAAACATTCTGTTAACTTTCCGGACACTTCATCGATGGGAACATGCCTCCCGAGAAGCCGCCGGAGTGATGTCACTCCTTTATGAAATATGCCGCAAGGGATGATGCGATCAAAGTGCGAAAGATCGGTGTTCACGTTGAGGGCGAAGCCATGCATCGTTACCCAGCGGCCGACTCTTACACCGATCGCGGCGACCTTTTCGCTTCCGACCCAGACGCCCGTGAAACCTTCATCGCGATGTGCGATGATTCCATACTCCGCAAGCGTTCTTATGATGACCTCTTCGAGATCACGAAGGTAGCGATGGATGTCGAGGTAGTATCCGTGGAGATCGAGGATGGGATAACCGACGAGCTGACCCGGACCGTGATACGTCACATCCCCGCCCCGGTCAATGTCATACACTTCCACGCCGCTCTCTCTCAGCTCTTCTCTCGCTGCGAGCAAATGATTCCGGTCGCCGTTTTTTCCGATCGTGTACACATGATGGTGCTCATTCAAGAGCAGGACGTCGGAGATGCACCCCGAACGGCGGAGCTCAAATACCTTTCGCTGCAGATTCCATGCATAGCCGTAATCAGTCCGGCCGAGATTAACCGCGAGGATGATGTGTTTATTCGAATGATTCAACAACTCCCGGACCCTTTCGCTATTTTGTTCCACCCAGACCTCATCCCGAATCTCCAATCTCCAATCCCCAATCAGATATGGATCGCATGCCCGTACGCATTCTCCGCCGCTTCCATGATTGCCTCGGTGAGTGTGGGATGCGCGTGGATCGTGCCGGCGATTCCCGACTTCGTTGTTTCAAGCGATTTGGCCACACCTAATTCCGCAATCATTTCGGTAGCTTCTGAACCGAGGATATGCGCGCCAAGCAGCTCCCCATACTTCGCATCAAAAATCAGTTTCACGAGCCCCTCGGTTTCGCCAATGGCGCGCGCCTTTCCGCTCGCGCTAAATGGAAACCGGCCGACCTTAAGTTCGTGTCCCTCCGCCAATGCCCTCTCCTCCGTCAACCCAAGACTCGCCACCTGCGGCTGGCAGTAGGTACATCCAGGGATGTTGTCGTAGTCGATCGGCGTGGGGTTGAGCCCGGCGATCGCTTCAACGCAGACAATTCCCTCGCGCGACGCGACGTGCGCCAGCCACGGCGGCCCGGCCACATCGCCGATGGCGTACGTGGATTCAACATTCGTTCGGCTGAAGTCATCGACCAGAATCCAGCTTTTGTCGGATTTGACGCCGATAGTTTCGAGTCCCAGGTTCTCCACATTCCCCTGTACGCCGATCGCCATCAGTGCGATTTCGGCTTTCAACTCTTTTTTTCCCTCTTTTGTCGATACAACCACTTTTACTTCCTTTCCGGTTGCAACGCTTTCCACTTTCGCATCGGTGAGGATCTCCATCCCCTGCTTCTTGAAGCTGCTCTCCAACAGTCTGGAAATTTCCCTGTCTTCCACCGGAAGGATGTTCGGCATCATTTCCACGACCGTGACTTTCGTTTCAAACGCGTTATAGAAATACGCGAATTCTGCGCCGATCGCTCCTGCACCGATCACTATCATGGATTTCGGAACTTGCGGGAGAATCATAGCCTCGGTGCTTGAGATAACCTGCTTGCCGTCGATTTTCACATTCGGCAGGGTCCGTGCTCGGGCTCCGGTGGCAATGATGGTGTGCTTCGCCGCCACAGATTCGACGGGTTTGCCATCCCTGGTGACTTCAATTCTTCCTTTTGCGACGAGCTTTCCAAAACCGGCGATATGCTCAATCTTGTTCTTCTTAAATAGGTACTCCACCCCTTTG
>DASYTP010000340.1:0-4873 GCA_036002145.1 Bacteroidota bacterium
CGCCGCCCGCTTCACCCATGCCGTCCGCGCGTGCATTCGGCGCAATGAGCAAAAACGGGACCGCAGACTCACCCTGTGCCGGCAGAGTTTGCGGAATCAAGCAGCATGCCGCTGCTATCACCATAAAAACGAGGGAGAGACTTTTCCCTTTTCCATGTACTGACATACCAACCATCCTTTTATTGAAGTATCTGTGAAATGATGAATTAAATGGGTTCTTTTTCGCGGACATAATAATGTACCATGTTTTCCTTTATTTAACAACCGGTCACCGCAAGATGCTCAATTTGCCGAGCGCTTCGCTCGTAAAACGATCATCCAGCGTTTTTGCAATGATTTTATAGAGATAGACACCGTTCGCCGGAAGATCCCCTTCCCTGTCTCGCCCATCCCAGGGAATCTGCACAAACGACCCGGCGATTTCTGTCTTCTTCAATGATTGGATCAAGCGGCCTGCAACCGTAAAGATCTTCACTTCAGCATCGATGCTCGTGAGCTGATTATGCTCGAACGTGAATACCGTCGATGATTGAACGGGGTTCGGAAAATTGAATACGTTCGAAAGCTGGAGGCCTGCCCCCGTCAGTACATCGAATACGGTCTCCTCGGTGGAAGAATTGTTGTACGTATCCCACGCGCGCAGCCGCAACCTGTGCGTCCCGGAGGAAAGCGGTCCGAGGGCGTATTGCACCGTGCCCTCCTGGTACGTGTCGGTCTTGCTCTTGTAATTATTGCTCAGGTCCTGGCTTTGAGCACGATCGTCCACCCATGCTTCGAGCCTGTGACCGATGCCGGCGCCCGAAGTATTGATGCCGCTTGAATCGAATAACTCCGCGATGAGCGTAGGCGATGCGCTGACGACGTCGCCGGACCGGAATCCCCGGTTATCAATATACAATTTGATCTCGGGGCCCCGCACGTCGGGGGGGGCGGTTGTGTCAGTCCCTCCGATGCGAAAATTTGTCGAGTAGCCAGCGCCGTCGGTCGAAGCATTCCAGAAATACATTGTCATGCGGCCAAAGTCGTTGCCATAAGAAATATCCTTCGGCACAATGAAACTCGCGGCCATTGATCCGTTGGTCACGCTCTGCTCGCCGCGAAAGAGGATGTTGCCCGAGATGGCATACGAGCGGCTGGCGCGGAAAAACACTCCATTGCTCTCAATGGAATCTTCGAACTGTACCGTCCGGCTGGCGTCGAAAACGACGAGCTGGGACGTCCCGCTAAAAGCCGACTGATCAATGATCGTGGAGTCGTGAACGCTTGCCCTCACCGAGGCTGTACTGAGCGCACGGAGTTGTCCTACCTGAGACGTCGAGACGTGATTCAGCGAGTCGATTGACGCAAACTTCCCGGGGAATGCAGGCCGCAACGTCGGATCGCCGAGGAGAAAATATTTTCTGTCGTTGTCATTGTTATATGACTGTTTCACGAAATAGACGACGTCGCCGAGCCGTTGGGGGACGACGTTTCCCGCGGGACCCACCTGGAGCAGTTTCGTATCCAGTGCACTGTTGATCTCAAAATTCTCGCTTTGAAACACGGGCCGCGTTGCAGAAAAAATGGCAATCGCCCCGGCATTCGGCATTCCGACAAGCATTTCTCCGCCACTCTGATCGTTGACCATATCGAAATGAGAGTAGTTACACGTGGCGGCGATCAGGAAAAAATATTTCCCCTTATTTGAGAGGTTTGCGAAATCCGTTTCGCGCACAAACACCTGCTCATGTGTCCAGACGCGCGGGTTGCCATGTCCGTTGAAATTCAAGACTATCGTTCCCTGGTTGATCTGATCGACTATTGCAACGTTCACATCCGGCTTCCGCCGGCCGGCCGGAGTAAAAACCGCCGGATAGGCATAGAGATAGATTTTCTTTTTTTCGAACAACGGCGGTGCGATCTGCGATATCGATTCCGCGTCGTCCGTATGAATAAACAAATTGTTTCTGCCGGGGGCTTCCGGGCCGTCATCAGCGACGTAGGTGAGCCGGACTTTCCACGGATCCACCACGGGATTCGATTCATATTCGATGATCTTGTCGACCAGGATGTTGGCTTCGGCGGTTGAGCGCGCGGCCAGCCTGCCGAGGCCCATGCCGACCCGGTTCCCGGAATTAAAGATCACATAATCATCGTCGACGGCGTACGAGAGCAGCGGTTTAACCGATTGCGGTGTTTCCCAGGGCGGAACCCAGTTAGGGGTCGACGTTGAAATGTTTTTGTAATCGTAATGCCCGTCGCCAAAGAGCAATACGTATTTTGCCGGCGTCTCCCAATTATCATTTACGTAACGAAGGTAGTTTCGGATCGCGGCGGGGGAGAACAACCCGCCACCGAATTCATTGTAGATTTGATTGATATCGACTACGATCGTCTTCAGGAAGTTTTCACCGGGTTGTTCGCGGTAATTCTTCAGTCGCTGCGCCGCAGATCTGAAATCGGGATGTGTGATGATGATAAACGCTGCTTGCGTCGTATCGCCGTGCAGATTCTGGTTCGGCATTCGTTCAAGCGGCGAAGGCGTTCGAAGCCCATCCTCCGCCACCGCATAGATTTCCTTCACCCCGCCCGCGGCCAGCTGAAGTTGAAACGAGCAGGTATCGCCGGAGATTACCCGCGCCGTGATGACCACGACGCTGTCGTACCGCGTCACATCGAACACGAGCACCCGGCTGTCCGAAAATCCGGAAACAGAGTACCGGGCAACGACGGTGGTATCATCCGTGTGGAAATTGATCTGGTTATTTTGAGCGATGAGAAATTGCCGGTAGAGGATTTCATACCAGTCGATGTAACCGTTGCTCGTGGAGCTCGTCGAGGTGAATGAAAATCGGAGCTGGCTTCGTCCGTCGGAAAACGTCGGGACCTGAAGCCTGGTTACCGTAACGCTCGAGAGCTTATCGCTGTAGGTGTCGTAGTCCGTTCCCGTCATGCCGGCAGTCGTCAGTGGCTGTCCATGCTCACTGATGCTGAACGTCGAGAAGCCGGAGGAGCGTGCGCCGACCCGGAACTTGTAGCTGATCGGCTGGCTGACATCGAGTCCTCCCAGGGAGTGGACATATGTGATCTGGTCGTTCACATTGAAGGGCTGCCCGAGCCATTCAAGGCCCGATGAGATCAGGTTCACCTTGTCATCCTCACGAAAAATTTTCCCGACGACCGTCTGCGGTTGATACTGCACGGGATCGGATACCGATGGAACCCGCGTCATCTGTTTCGCCGGACCATTGCCATACGTTAACCAGTAGAAGTTCCCATCTGCAAGACGGTTGATGTAATGTCCGAACGATCTTGATGCCGGGTTGTATTGCCAGCCCCGTGTGCCCTTTCCGTAGAATACGATGTCGTCAGCGGCATCCAGCCCGCCGACCGTCCCCCGGTCATTGACGTACACTGCATTTTCGACCAGATCGTCGACAGCGGGCGCGGTGACCGACAGCGGCGTTTCGAAACCGCCGTTGCCATATACTTTTATCGTGGAAGGGTCGACCGACTGCGGAATTCCGGCAGAGATGAGCGTCTGGCCGGAAAACCTGTATATCCCATCTTCAGTTACGCTGAATCTAAACCACGTCCCGGATGCTAAAACGCTGTTGTGCAGATTCGATTGTCTCAGCCCGGTCGCTCCCGACCCGACGTGCTCATCATTCAACGCAATGCCGCGTGTAAGTGTCGACCGTTGTGCGTTCATACGATCCGGAGTGCCGAACGTAACCCGGACGACGATTCTACTGTACTTTCGAAGCGTTCGTTGTCCCGCAAGATACTGGAGCGGAAAGAGACGCAGTTCTCCAAGGATTTCACCCTGTGTTGCCCCGACGTTGAGAAGGGCGGCCGGATCGGGCGGTAAGAATTCCGGGCTGGAGTACAATACCGGATCGGGTCTATACACCGGCTCGGGGTCGATTTCCCCCTCACGCCAGTCTGAGACGGGGGCAATCATCACACCGGGGACATCCTCATATTCTGCATTGAGAACTTCAACGGTATTATGCGACGTGGAAGGAAGCCTCAGTGTCGATGAAAATGCCGGAATCGAAGGTGTCCCGGGAACCGTGGCATCGGTTTCCCGCCCTCCCTCGAGGCGATACTGATAATATTCGATCCCATCAATCATGATTTTGTTCGGTTCGAGGAATACCGGTCGATATTCCAGTACAACCCCCCGTCCATCAGATTCGACAAGTCTCACCCCTTTTTCTTTAAGATCCGCGTGCACGGGGAGAAGTGGGACGAGGGAGAGTCCCATTCCCATTTGGAAGAACCGACGCGCATATAATAGAGGATGACGCAGTTGATGATCCTTAATAAAAATAAAAAACCGAATGCCAAGAACCTTGACATTCGGTAAGATATTCTGCACTACCGCGTCTCATGTCAAAGGTTTCAGCAACTTGGCAAATTCGAAAGAATTGCCTCCAAACACAAATCTCTTAACGAGTTGTCAAAAAACCTTTAACGAAAAAGTATACAGCGACTCCAGAATTTTACATAAGAACTTAACCCAAGATAGTAAAAGTTTTCCACATTGTCAAGGCTATTTGGTTCTTAAGTGAGAAATCCGTAAATTGTATTGCAAATCACTGAATTTATTCTTCTTAGAGCCATGCCAAAACCAATGAGTATACTCTTCGTAGCCACCGAAGCCGATCCGTTCATCAAGACCGGAAGCATCGGCGATGTGGCCGGCAGTTTGCCGAAGACGGTGAAAACGATGGGGCATGACATTCGCGTAATGCTCCCCGGGTACGGGCTCATCAATAATCGTCGCTTTCAGATTCATAACCTCTTGAGAATGAAGGACATTGATATACCTCTTTGCGGCGGGAACGAGAGAGCATACGTCAAGTCATCGTATCTGAGCACGGAAAAC
>DASYTP010000341.1:0-10408 GCA_036002145.1 Bacteroidota bacterium
AACGATTCCCTGACTTCCATTCAGCGGATCTCCACCGACTGCCGTGCCGGTATGAAACTCGGAAATGTCGATGAAATCCCAGGTCGGCGTGATGTCTCTGACAATATCGCGGTGGAATCGAATCTTATATTGGTGATCGTCTGCGCGCGTCGGATCGTAGTATCTCACCCTTACGAGCGCATCGCTGATGTTGTACAGATTTCGAACATTCGAAGCGTTCGAAGCGATCTCCCCCTGCGGAAAGGGATAGAGGACTCCGGGATTCGGGCTGTGCGGCCTGCCGGCGACCGGGACGAGCGGCGATTCGAGGCGACTGTTCACAACTCCGGGGTCGTGATTGAGCACGGTTGCGGTGACCGCAAAATAGTATTCCTGACCATTCACGAGCTTCCTTTGCCGGAGTGCGTCCGTATGCAGGTTCATGGAACGCGGTTGCGTGATGTCGAAAGGCTGAAGCGCGACCGCCTGATCCGGCGTCGCAGAGGCAGAAGGTAATTGATATACGGTGTAAGTTTCAAACTTGTAACGATTTGATGAATACGTTTCAATCTGCCTGACCTGCGATGTATCGGTCTCCCAGTCCAGTATGAGTTGTTCATCCAGCTCGACGATCCGTAGCGTCGGGACCGGGACCGGGGCGATTTTTTCAAAATGAAAGTTGAAGTGGTCTTCCGCGTTTCCTTCAACCTTCTTGAGCTCCCCCACGGCATCCCTGTTGTCCTTGCCGCTCGCTCCCATCAGGGCAAAGACAACTTCCTGGGTGTCGCCGAAGGCCATCGAAAAAGGCCCGGAGGCGATTGCAAATCGCCGGTCGCCAGCGGTGTCCACTCTCCCGTCCACATAGCCTCGAAGCGTCTGGGGATCTCCCCAGAGCTCGATCGGATTGCACTCTCCTGAAATGAGGTCAACGAAACATCTTGGTGGGAAGAGGGGCAGTGCCTTGAAGCCGCGCAAGACATTCCACCATTCACGCGTTCCGACATTCGTCACACCCACGTCGAAATCGCTCGTCCTGCTGCTTTTCGTAAAATAGGTAAAGACGCTCATTGGCAGGTTTCGATACCCGGTGATAGTTTGCAGGTTCCAATGGGCCGTGGCCCCGGCTTCAGGCACACGCGGGCCCTGGACGAGAGCGTACCCGATGGCAGGAGGTGCGATTTTGAACTTGTCGAACTCGATGTCGCCGGGGGTCGCATTATAGGCGTAGCCCATCCCGCGCTCCGGAACGCTTCCCGCGAAGTCGTTCGCATAGTTCCCTATGTCCGGGTCGACCCACTTGGCAATGTACATCGAATCGATCATAGCGTCGGCAGGACTGGTGGCGACACCCTTGTAGATGAGCCTGTAACGCTGGTAGATTGTATTTTCAAGATCACTCTGCCCGGCGTACGCCCAGCAGGTAAGCTGCATTTCCAGGCCTATGGGTTGTGATCCATAGAGACTCTGCGTGGCAAACGGATCAAGATCATTTGATACAGACCAGATCACCTGGTCGCCCCCCGCATAGCCGGGTTCATCCTCCGTGGGATCGTACTTGTCACCCGTGGGGGGCTGGTAGCCCGGTATGCCGTTGCGCTCGTAGTATGGAGCGCCTTTTTGCCAGGGCCACTCGAGCCAATCGCTCCGGTACTGCTCACGCAAGTCGTCGATCATTTCCTGGGTAACGTCGAGGATGGCGACATTAAAATATTCCGAAGCATCGCGTGTCAGATCGGCAGTCGACCAATCCCTCCGGACACGGAAAACCCGGACCGCCGGGTCGGTGGGATTTTCAGGTATTCCGCGTGCGATAATCGCACCTGGAACTGTTCCGGAGAGGTACGTCTGACCACCTACGCGAAGTTGTGGAGGATTTCCGTCCCTGACCAGCCCTCCCCACACCAGTCCGCCGGCGTAGACGACGGTCGATGTGCCCCTCGGAAATGTTACGCCCGCGGTACGATCGCTCACTCGCCGCTCAAGGGCGCCGTCTGAGTTCGCCCACATTGTAATATTATTAATATTCATCAGCGTCGCTTGCTGAAGTACACCTGCCCTTGCACCCTGCGGCCTGGCATTTTCCGGAGGAATGCCTTTCCTCCCATCCACCTGAGCGGAGAGAGTAGCGACACTAATGATGTAATTCAATAACAGGAAAAACAGTAATCGGGGGTTTTTAACTCTGGCTATCAACTCTCTCATTGGATCATCATCGACGCTCGTAGAAACGCCTTCATCGCTCTCTTTGTGTTGCAGTGAACATTGGGAATTTAGGGTCGAGTTTCCTCGAAGTGCAGCGTCCGTGAGTTCTTCAATCGCTGCCTTCGAAGTTGTAAGACCCACACGGCGGACGGGACCTTCGGACACTTGAACCGGGATCCGGGGAGATCTCTCACTTCATCATGATCATTTTGCGCATCAAAACGTACGGGGGGTTTTCCACGTCACCGGAAGCATGTGTCCATGCGTTCATGCGTGCATAGTAGACGCCGCTCGGCATCAGGAATCCCTCGTCATTTCTTCCGTTCCACTCCAGTCCGTACGCGCCGGGAGTATACATCGAGCGCGCAAGCCGCGCGACCTCCCTGCCCAGGACATCATAGACTGTCACCCGGATCTCCGCAGACTGATCGGTCGAGAACTCCAAATGCGTCGACGGGTTGAACGGGTTGGGATAATTCTGAGAGAGCGTAAACCCGCGAGGCAGCTCGGGGATCTCCGGAGGTTTCACGTCGAGCGGGAAGGCGCCGTAACAGATAATTGTCAACGTCGAGATGTTTGAGTTGGTGACGGTTACCGAAGACACGAGATCCATGCGCGCACGGACCGCCGCCCCCCCGAATTCATCGCTGATCACCATACTATCGGCCAGCGTGGCTACGTAACTGCGTAACCAGGAGACCTTCATCGGATAGCTTCCGGTTCCGGGTTGGAATTTCAGTTTGAAGGTATCGACCTGAGAGTAATTGTGGAACCCGTGGTAGTCCAGGCGCAGTCCTTCGCCGATCCTCGAGGGTGAAGCGTTATCGACCCAGCGGGCATCGAACCAGCCGAACGAGCCTGGAGGCAACTCATATTCGCCAAGTCCCGGATCGATACCGTAGGTGCCATTGGGGTTAATGCCGAAAAAGAGTGTGTCGCAAGCAGGCCCGCTCTCGCAGACCGAGATTCCAACCGACCAATTGGCGACCCCGGTGCGCTGCGTCGTGAACGAGCGAATCGACGACCAATCTCCATTACCTGCCGCATTTTTTCCTCTCACCTGCCAGTAGTACGTTGTTACGCTTTTCAACAACACATCGATCTGCCTGGAGGTGGTGGTGATTGTTGAATCGTCGAATACGACAAGTGAGAAGATTGGATCTCGCGATACCTGAAGGCGATAGCTCACCGCACCATCCGCAATCGCCCAAAATAATGTCGGTAAAACGGAAACTTCGACCGCCCCATCGGAGGGAGAGATCAACGTTGGTGAAGCCGGGGGTGAAAGAGTCGCAAATGAGTATGTCGCCGATGGCTCGCTTGAGCCGACGTTGTTGCCCGCATAGACGCGCCAGTAGAACGTGGTACTGTTCGGGAGCGGACCGACCTGCTTGCTCACCTGTGCGGTCGAGGGCTGCGTTATGGTCGAGTCGTTCACGGCGAGCAGCGTGAAGCCTGCGTTGTAAGATACTTGCAAGCGGTACTTCGTGGCGCGCGCACTTGTATCCCACATGAGCGTTGGCATCGTGGAGAGTCCCCCCGCCCCATTCGGTGGAGAGAAGAGCGTGGGTGGGAGCGGCGGGGTAACCGATACGAGGAAGCTTGAGGTATCGCCGGCGCTAGATCCAATCTCGTTCAACCCCATCACTCGCCAGTAGTATTTCGTGAAGGCCGTCAGGGGGCCGATTGTTCTCTGCGTGGCCGACAGAGTCTCTTCCAGATAGAAAGGCGGTGCAGCGTTCACGTTTGTCGAGACGTGCAGGATATAAGCGTTGATGCATGAGTCCGCCGGCGCCCACCTCAGCGTCGCAGTCTCCTGCACACCCGGCGCACCATGAGGAGGATCGAGCAACAAAGGATTTGCCGGCACATCCCGCTCAATGTGGACCACCCTGGTGGCGGTAAAGGCCGATGCACCCACCGGATTCTTCGCCCGGACTCGCCAGAAATAAGTTTGACAATGCTGCAAACTGGCCACCGTCTGTGAGGTATCCGCATGTGTTGAATCGACAAAGAGTAACGATGCAAAATTCTCGGTCTTGGAAATGTCAAGACGGTAGGTCGTTGCATTGCGGGAGCTTTGCCACGTAAACTGAACAGGAAGAGGCGCCACCTCGTTATTTGCAGGCGACACCAGCACCGGCGTGGGAGGGGCAGACAATGATGTGCGGAACGTGAATGCGGCGGCAGGAGAGCTGCTGTCGACCGCGTTGATCGCAGTTACCCTCCAGTAAAACGTGTTGTCGTCGTCAAGCTGTGGAGTAACGAGCGCCGGTGAAGATGCGACGATCTGGTTGAAAACGACGTCGCTAAACAAAGCGTCCCGCGCGACAGCCAGACGGTAAGAATCGGAGCAGGCATCGCCCGTCCAGGATAGCGTTGGCGTCACAGATACATTCGTCGCGCCGTCAGGAGGTGAAACCAGTACCGGAACGGCGGGGGTGGCAAGAGAGACTCGAAAGCTTCTTGGCGTAACCTGAAAGCTTCCCTCGCCGGCCTCATTAGTAGCGCTTACATGCCAGTAATACGTTACGCAACTGTTGAGAGCCCCGGTCGTGAACGTCGTGTCGGTGAGCAAAGCAGCATCGCTGATGATCGTGCCGCCGGCGAAATTTGCCGCGCTGGCGACCTGCACGTGATAGGTGACACCGGGAGCGGTTGATGCCCTGTTCCAGAGTAACGTTGCGCCGGATGGTGGAATCCCGGTCGCGTTGTCAGCCGGTGAGACAAGGGTAACAGAGAGCTGCGTTGTGCGCGTCCTGAAACTGAGCGGTGGTTTCTGATAGTAACTAACGCCGTAGGGATTAGAGACCAGAACCCGCCAGTAATAGGTCGTAAATTGAGCCAGGTTCGTCGACTGAGTTAACGAGGTCGCGCTTCCCGGGAGAGAATCAGTTCTCACCAGGCTTGAGCCTGTAAACAATGAATCCCTTGCGAGTTGAAATCTGTAGTACTTCGCATTTGGAACTGCGAGCCATTGAAACGTGGGAGTAAGGGAAACGGTATCTTCTCCCATTTCGGGCGAAACAGTCGTTATCGATGGCGGGCCGGGAGGGATCTTTGGACCTTTGATGATCAGGAAAAACTGTTTCCTTGTATCGAATCCCCCGGTCCCCATCTTGAACGTAAAGGAAGACTGTTGCGTCATGTTCACGTTGAAGCCTAAGCCTGTCCCGGTCACTCTCTCCTTGAGGATAAGCGAATCCGCGTACGCCGACATCACGGAAGGCATCTTCACAGTGATATAATGCGTGTCGACGACACCATCGCCATAAGCTTGAACCTGAAGTCGAAATGTATCGTTCGCAGTCGTATCGGTGAAATGATGAATTTCAACCCACGCCGGGCCCGCGTCGGTGCCGCAGGCGGTCGACGGAAACTTCAGGAATCTGAAATCAAAACCGAACGCGGGTGGGGGAACCTCGAATTCGTCCGAAGTGTCGACATCCGATTCATACCAGCGATCAGTAAAGCCTTTCAGAGTACCATCGATGCAGGTCGTTGCGTCCGGGTGAAGGCCAAAAAGCTTGGTGTCGCTCTTCACCTGCAAGCCGCTGTCGACCACGGTCACGGGGATGCGGTATCTGACGGATTGGGCCTGCGCGACGGAAGCGCCGAATGTTGCTCCCATCAGACAGACGAGAATGACCAGCGTGAGTGATTTCTTAGAGGACATATCGGGTACATGAGACAAATGCGGAAGCTCTGAGTTTCGCCGAACTTCCGCATTTGTTCGCCCGGTCTCAGTCGCGGCGTTCCGGACTGAGACAGGCAGTGAACATAAACAGTGAATAACTTACTTCATCAACAACAGCTTACGCATCGCGGTATACGTTTCTGCAGTGCCTTCCGCCTGCGCACTCATCCGGACGAAATATATCCCGCTGGAAACCGGGAGTCCGTTGTCAGTCTTCCCTTCCCACGTCGAAGTGTAGGTACCGGGCGCCAATTCACCGCTGACAAGCGTCGCGATTTTCTGACCGAGGACGTTATACACTGAAACGTCGGCACGGGACATCTTTTGAATATCGAACGTGACGATCGTTGTCGGATTGAAGGGGTTCGGATAATTCTGGCGCAGCTGGAATCCCTTCGGTTCGGTCGGGCTTTGGAGTCTCACATCGGTATCGTATTTCTTTGCACCGTACTTAAAAATTCTGATGAAGCCGACGCCGTTGGTTCCAGCCGCCGGGATGTCGAGCGTATCGGCATCGTTCATGTTGATTCTGCGGTTGGCGCCGAGGTCCGGATCAAAGTAGATGACAGCGGCGCTATCGCAGCGCAGAAAGAGCTCTGCACCAGTTATCCATTTGAAGGAGATTGTCTGGTCGGGATCGTCGGGCGCGAAATTGATTCTGAAGGTATCCTTCTGAGCAACGTCGGCCCAGCCGTTGAATTGATTATCGAGCAGACCGCGAACTCCCGCACCGAATTGACTCGGGCGAATGGGGGCCCAGATTGCTTCGAAGCCGAACGGAGGCGGCGGAGTTTCCGACTCTTTATACTCAGTAGGAATATCCGACGCGCTATCGATACCCATGGTATTATTTGCGTCGCGATTGCCGAACCACATGTTGGCGACGTGCGTCGGAGGACCATACACTCGTATCCATAATCTTGATGCATCGGGTTGCGCGAGAGCGGTAACTGATCCGAATGCGAGCGACGCAAGTACGACGACGGCCGCGAATACCGGTTTCAACTTCATAGATTCCCTCCAGGGAGTTTAGTGATCGAGCTTGTGAATTAGAATGTCCTAAGAATAAGGAAAAAAAAGGAAGAAGTCAAGCTATAATCAATGCAAAAGGAAAAGGGAAAAAGGAAAAAAAGTCCAAAAGGGTCGCAGATAGGGTTGTTTCCCCAAATCGTCCGCTACAAAAATAGTCCCGCCGCATCCTGCTAAGGATACGGCGGGATACAACATATCACTCCTTGAATATCACGCGAGTGTTACTTCACAAGGAGCAGCTTCTTCACCGACGAGAAGGCAGTCGTTGCATTGACGTTGCCATCCTCATCGTATGTGCGCGCAGAAATACGATAGACGTAGACGCCTGATGCGTAACTCGATGCATCAAACTCCACTTCCTCGGTTCCCGCGGAGAACTCCTCGTTCTCGATGAGTGTCGCAACCTGTTGACCCAATGCGTTGTAGATCGTCAGGGTTACGACTGCATCTTCCGGCAGGTCGAAGGAAATCGACGTCGTCGGATTGAACGGGTTTGGATAGTTCTGATTCAGCGCGAACACCGAAGGCAACTGCGCAGGCTGGTTCTCGATAACCGGGGGCCGCGAAGTCGTCTTGGTATGCAGCAAGAACGGACGCGAGTCGACTGAGATCGGGGCCAGCCATGTCAGCTTCAGAGATCCCCATCCGGTGGCCGTATCGCTGGTCGAACCTGTCGAGAATGCACCGTTAATCCGCGCCGCGGTGGCACACATGCTGTCATACGTCGCGAATCCAACACCCTCCCAATTCGTCGCATAGCCGTCTGCGGCCGCTGCGAACTGGTAGATGGTTTGGCCGTTCCAGTCACCGCCGTCGTTGATGACGAGGTCACCGAGATTGCCGCCGATATATTTCAGCTTCTCGCTTGCAGCAATGTTGATCTTAAGAGCAAAGAGCTCCGCGACGACGTTGTCGTTCTTCTTTGTCGGCGGCATTTCCTTGAACTTCTTGAGCATCAACTTGCCCTTCACGTCGAGATCGAATCCACGGCAGGCACCCGAGTGAACGATGCCCTTCTTGTTGAAGGTCGCGTAAGCGCCCGACTGTTTCAGCGGATTCAGGTATGCCTTTTCCTTACCACCGATGCTCGTCTGACCTGGTAAGCCGACCTGAAGAACAGCACCCTGCGCCAGCAGATCTTTGATCAGGTTGGCGCTGTTGACGTAGTTCTTCAACGGATCGGGAGTCTTGCCTGGCTTGTATGCCTTGCCGGGCTTCTTCTCGTTCGCTCCGCTAAGCTCGGCGACCGTCCACGTCCGATAGTTGGTGGCGTCGTTCTGGTCGAAGTTACCGAAGTTTTGCGTAACATCGACATTGCTTGTCCGCGTGACCACGACATAACCGGCTACGGGCTCTGTCTGGACGTATCCAACCTGCGGATCTTCACGCAGGGTATCCGAACCACCGCCGAGATCGCAGAATGAGTAGTTGCCATCGCCGTCAGTTGTGGTCGACAGGTTACCCAGTCTGATCGTCCATCCTGACAGGCCTTCTTCGCCGACGTCCCGCGTGCCGTTGCTATTGCGGTCGCGATACTTCACGCCGCTGACGCACACCGTCTGGAAGTTGCCGAAGTCTTGTACCTTGGCAACGCCGCTGTTCTGGCTGAATGTAGTTGTGCCACCGGCAGGAGTTGTTGCGACCCAGCCCGATGGTACTGCTTCACTCAAGTTATGGCTGCCCGGTCCGGCGCCCGATAACGAGTAGTTACCCGAACCGTCCGTCGTATCCGCGCCGCCACCTGCGCCCGTGAGAGTAATAACCCAACCGGGCAATCCCGGTTCTCCACCGTCTTTAACGCCGTCACCATCGAGGTCTTCATATTTCTGACCGCTGATGCCGAACTGCTGGTAATCCATGTGGAGGATTTCGTTCGTCGCGCCGCTGACTGAAACAACGAGCGCCATGGTGTCTGCGCCTGCCGTCCGTTGCCAGCCCGCTGGTGTGCCGACTATTTTAACCAGCTGGTATGAACCGGTGTCCTGGTTGTTATGCTGCGCCGTCGAGCCGTACGCGGCGCCCACTGTGTCGAAGGAGATATGGGTACCGTTCTTCGAAAAGTCGTAGACTTCCGTGTGAGGCGTGGGATCGATGTCGGTGCCTTGCTTTGTGCCGTCACCGTTCTTATCGATCGTCAAAGCGACGTTGATAACGTTAAGCTTGAAATTACCAAAGTTGACTCCAGTCACGTTGGCAAGTCCTCCGCCGCTCGGGCCAGAGGTAGAAACCGACGTGCAATTTCCTGCGGGAGCAGTCTGGCGATAACCGGAAATCGGAACTTCCCTCACATACCAGGTTCCGGGACCGATGGGTATTGAGTATACGCCGCCGCCGCCGGTAAGTGCGGAGACCGGATAGAGAGCTCCGTTGCAGGAATCTCTATGCACCTGGATGGTGAAGCCTGCGAATCCCGCTCCATCATCGTTGACCCCGTTATTATTAAGGTCATTAAACTTCACACCGCTGATGGAACCATTGTAGAGTCCGAAGTTTCTGCCCGTCACGGGCGTTCCATCTCCGGGATATGACACGTTTTGCGACACTGTTGTTGGTTCGGAAATTCCCAACGAGCTAGTGACATATGCCTTATAATCACCCGGAGGATTCATGACGATCGAGTAGTCGCCAGCGCCATCGGTTGTGTCGTACTCAATGTGTACACCGAAATACTTCAGGTCAACCTGCACACCGGCAACACCGGTTTCACCGCCGCCCAGTGATCCATTGCCGTCGAGATCGGTATAAACCTTACCGCTAAGCGGTGCAGATGGAAGCACGGGGGCAACATCGCTGATCCGGAAGTTGTCGATTGCCCAACCATCGCCGTGAGTATTGTTGTCTGAAAAGGCGAAATATCGCAATCGAACCAACGGGGCACCGGCGATCGCGTTAAACTTGATCTGCTGGTACACGTAGCCGACAGGAGTCAAATTTGTATTCGATGTCCATCCATGAATTGGAGGCGCAACGAATCCGCCGAGTGCAGTAAACGTATCATCGTCAAACTCATCCGGCGGATCCGGATTCGGTTCTGCATCCTCATAAATGGCGGAGTTGTACCAGTTGACACCATTCGGATCATTCAGCGCGCCAACGGTAGCCCATGTGCTTCCACCGTCGGTGCTGTACTGCATCGTGCTTCGATCCCAATGCGGTTCAGTGTTAATGCTGTGATAGAACGAAATATACACATCACTTAAGGCTGTGAGCTTAAAGAATGGACTGTAGAGGAAGTTTCCGGGGAATCCTACGATGCCTAATGCACCGTCGACACCGGGATTCTGTGTGTGGTAACCTGCTCCGGCATTCGTCACGTACGATGTTCCACTGTAAGGACCACCAAGTTTCGTGAACGAACTGCTGCGAACCCAGTCACCTTCACCTGTCCAGCCATCTGCGCTTGCATCCCAATCATATAACTTCGGAACTCCCGCAGATATAATCACAGGGTCAGCCACCGGTTGCGAACGCGAGGTGATGTCATTACCGGCATTCACA